>NZ_JAODBU010000004.1:0-297031 GCF_025336545.1 Eubacterium album
GAATACCCAACAGCAGACAGAGATCCTGATCCTGAAGGAAACGGAGTGGCAATAGACAAGGGATGCAAAGGCTCAGCAGCAGACACAAAGAATTTCACATTACTGTTACAGGAAATCAGAAATTCATTGGACAGCTACGGAAAGACAGATGGAAAGCACTATGAATTATCAGTGGCAATGTCAGCATCACCAACAATGATGTCAGCAATCGAATATGACAAGGTGTTAAACATAGTAGATTTCGCAAACATGATGACATATGACTTAAACGGTGCATGGGGAGGATTCACGGCTCACCAGACAGCATTATACACAAACCCTGCATATGACGGAGGGGATGCATCACTTTCAGTAGATTCATGCATAAAATATCTTGAAAATAAATATGGAGATGACATAGATTACTCAAAGATAGTAGTGGGAGTGGCACCGTATACAAGAGGCTGGAAGGAAGTAAAGAAGGACACTGGAAGAGATCCAAAGAATCCGGGCTTATATGCAGACGCAACAGGAGAAAACGGAGTAACGTATGCATACGGAGACATAGATTCATTAATAAGCAAGTATAACCTTACAAAGTACTGGGATGATGTTGCAAAGGCAAACTACTTCTACAGTGAATCAACAGGAATGTTCTTCACATGTGACACGGAAGAATCAGTAGCAGAAAAAGGAAAATATGTAAGAGAGAAACATTTGGGCGGACTCATTTCATGGATGGCATCACTTGACAGCACAAACTCAATCACAAAGACAATGAAGGAATCACTTTATGGATCAGAAGCATTACCAAAGCAGAACATAATAATTCCTGGAAATGACGGTGTTGAAACAACAGTAACAGCATCAGGAGATACATACACAATAACAATAAAGAACACAAACGAAAAGGTAACAATGCCGGGCGGAGCAAAGGACATATCAGTAATGCCATGGGCAGAATACTTTGGAAAGACATTAAGTTATCCGTCAATAGCGATAGAGACACAAAATGGAGAGACATTATCAGGAGACTGGAGTGCAGGCGGAACAATTACAAGTGAAAACGGAAAGACAGTAGTGACACCACCGGAATGGAGCTCAAAGACATTGGAGCCCGGAGCATCATTAACATTTACATTAAAATCTGGAAAAGGAACAGCAAGTACAGGAAACATTAAAGGAATAGTATTAAGGCAGAGAGCTGTTTCAGGAGGAGAAATCCTTTCTACTAATTTAGTATATGGAAATGGTGGTTCAGAAGGAACAACAGTTCAGAATACAACAAAAGAACAGGATGTAACTACAACAAAGAAACAGGAGACAACAAAAGCTTCGGAAACAACAACTAAGAAACCAGAAACAACAAAGGCACCTGAGACAACAACTAAAGTAGCAGAGACAACAACAAAGGTACCGGAAACAACTTCATCTCATAAACCAATACAGGGATTGAATTCAAGATTATTAATAGGTTATTACCATACATGGGATAATTCAGGAAATCCTTTCATTAAGTTAAGAGATGTAGATAAGAACTGGGATGTAATAAATATATCATTTGCAGAACCTGTAAGTGCAGGAAGCACAGATGGAAAAATGAAATTCAATATTTCAGGACTTACAGCAGACTATACAAAGGCAGATTTCAAAAATGATGTGAAAGCATTACAGGCACAGGGTAAAAAGATTGTACTTTCAATAGGTGGATATGAGGGATATTTCTCATTGACATCACAGAGTGCAGTTAACCAGTTTGTAAGCGATATCAAATCAATTGTAGATGAATACGGATTTGATGGAATAGACATTGACCTTGAACAGTCATCAGTTCAGTTTGAAAGTGGAAAAGATACAGACATTAACAATCCAACATCACCAAAGATTGTTAACATGATTAATGCAATAAGAACAATTGTAAACAGTTATGGAGATGACTTCATTCTCTCATGGGCACCTGAAACATTCTACGTACAGTTAGGATATCAGTTCTATGGTGGAATAAATCAGTACTGTGATGCAAGAGCAGGTGTATATCTTCCAATGATAAATGCACTTAGAAATGAAACAACATATGTACATGTACAGCTTTACAATTCATCACCAATGATTGCAACAGATAATCAGTCATACAACATGGGAACAAAAGAAGGAATTGTTGCAATGTGCAACATGTTATTAAACGGTTTCTATGTAAATAACTATTATACAAAGTCACAGACAGCAGAAAAGTATTTTGCACCACTTAGACCTGATCAGGTAGTAATAGGTGTGCCTTCATCAGCAAGTGCTGCAGGAAGCGGACAGGTTTCAAATGAAACATTACAGAGTGCATTTACAGAATTAAACAATGCACATCCTGGATTAAGAGGAATTATGACATGGTCAATTAACTGGGATTCATCACAGAATAAGAACTTATTTGCACAGAGTAATGGTAGATTCCTTGATAGTCTTTCAGGAGAAGAAACAACAAAGACACCAGAGATAACAACAAAGGCACCAGAAACAACAAAGGTGGCAGAGATAACAACAAAGGCACCAGAAACAACAACAAAGGCACCAGAAACAACAACAAAGGCACCAGAAACAACAATTGATTCAGAATATCCACAGTGGAATAAAGATACAATTTACACAGGTGGAAACAGAGTTATATATAATGGAAAAGTATATCAGGCAAAATGGTGGACACTTGGAGAGAATCCGGAAACATGTGGTCAGTGGGGTGTTTGGAAATATGTTGGTGATGCAACAGTAACACAGCCAACAACAAAGGCGCCAGAGACAACAACAAAGACAGTTGAGACAACAACTAAACAGGAAATAGTTTTAGATAAACCATTTGGATTAGTAGTAACTTCAACAGCAAATAACTCAATTACAGTTGTATGGGGCAGAGGCACAATTGATTTATATAATGTTTACATTGATGGAAAATTAGTATCAAATGCAGTAGCATGTGGCTCATACACATATACAGGTTATACAGCTGGAAGACATACAGTTGCGGTAACAACAACTTATAATGGAAAAGAGTCAGAAAAGACAGAAACTGTAGTAGATGTAAAAGGTCAGACAGAGACAACAAAAGCACCTGAGACAGAAGCAACAACAGCTAAAAGTGAAGAAACAACTAAGGCTGCTTCAGGCTATCCTGAATGGGTAAATGGAAAAGTTTATGTAAAAGGTGATAAAGTGTCTTATAACGGAAATGTTTATGAAGCTCAGTGGTGGACAAATGGTGATAACCCTGAAACATGTGGCCAGTGGGGCGTTTGGAGATTGACAGACGGAACAACAACAAAACCGGCGGCAACAACAAAGCCTGTGGAAACAACAAAGACACCTGAAGTAACAACAAAAGCTCAGGAAGTAACAACATCAAAAGAAGAAGAAACAACTCAGGATAATAACTATACAGTTAACAAGAGTTTACCTGAACATATTGTTACAGGATATTGGCATAACTTTACAAATGGAGCTGCAAACTTAAAGTTAAGTGAAGTACCATCATACTATGATTTAATTTGTGTTTCATTTGCAGATTCAACATCAACACCTGGAGAAGTAACTTTTAGTGTAAATGGAGACTTAAGCAAGGCAGTTGGTGGATATACAGATGCACAGTTCATTCAGGATATTAAGACATTAAAGGAAAGAAATCAGCATGTAATTCTTTCTATTGGTGGTGCTGAAGGTACAATTTATATTACAAGTCAGGCAGCAGCAGATAATTTTGCAAACAGTTTAATTAAAGTAATTGAACAGTTTGGATTTGAAGGTGTAGACATTGACCTTGAAGGTGGAGCAGTAGCAGGAACGGAATATATTGCAGGAGCACTTAGAAAGGTTCATAACCATTTCGGCGACGAATTTATTATTACAATGGCACCTGAAACATATTATATGCAGAGTCCAACATCTAATTACTTTAAGTTAGCATTAGATATTAAAGATATTTTAACAGTAGTTAATATGCAGTATTACAATTCAGGTAGCATGGTTGGATACGGTGGAGGAGTTTATAGCTGTGGTTCAGTTGATTTCCTTACATCACTTGCAACATTGCTTATTGAAAACGGATTAAGACCAGATCAGGTCGGAATTGGTGTTCCATCATCAGCACCGGCTGCAGGAAGTGGTCTTGTATCTACAAATACATTAACATCAGCTCTTAATTGTTTAACAAAAGGAATGGCAAGTGGTGGAAGCTTTATGCCGCCTAAGACATATCCTTCATTAAGAGGTGTAATGACATGGTCAATTAACTGGGATGCATCTAATGGATACGCTTGGGGAAGCGCAATGGATAAGGCAATAGATACATTACCAAAAACAAAATAAAGGTATTAAATGTAGCTGGGGAGCTATAAAATATTGGGGTTTAAAGTAAGCCGTTTAAGTGAGAAATCACTTAGACGGCTTTTTCGATTTTTATGGCTGATTTCTTAATGCTAATTAAAAAAAGAAAATATTGTACAAATCATGCTTTAAAAAGAAACCAGATAATAGATTTAATATGCCGATTATAAAAAGTAATAATTTAAAATAATGTTTATATAGAAAATTTGAAAAATATATAAAATATAATTGACTACATAACTAAAATGTGATATTATTCTGAGTACCGAACAAATAACATAATATATGTATAATAACATGGCACACAATATGTATCAAAAATTGAACGATGAAAAGAGTGTTGAATAAATAATAATTAGTAGTTATAAGGCTTTTATCATCGCACTTAGAAAGAAACATAGCTGTGTAGTTCTTACCCGAAGCGTATAATATGTGATTATTTGGAATAAAGTATAGGAGGTAAATTATGGACATTTTTTTACAGGAACATGGTAAAACAATTTTCATTGCAGTATGCATTTTGCTGTTAGTGGGTGTTGCTTATGTTGTGGGACCGATTATATCAGATGCGATTAAGGGAATTGTAAACAGTTATGCAGGTTCTGTAACTTTTAACAGTGTAGCAGGAAAGATTAGTTAATTATAGGCGAAAGGGGAATACAGTTGAGAAAATTGTCATTGCCGGATAGGGCATTTGGAAAGTTATTACCATTTATTTATGACGATAACATTACGGACATCAATTATAGTCGTGAATTATGGGTGAATGATTTAAATAAGGGAAGGTATAAGATTGAGGGATTTACGTTAGATGAATTGTTTATACAACAGTTTTATACAAAAATAAGTAATTTAATGAATGTTCAATTTAACCAAAACAATCCATTATTAGAAGCGGAAACAGAAAATTTAAGAATTTCAATTTTGCATGATTCAGTTACAAATACAGGAATCAGTATAAGTATTAGAAAAACTCCTGCCGTAAGAAGAATAAGCAGGGAAAGTATTTTAGAAAGTGATTATTGTCCGGAAGTATTGGATATTTTTATGGAAAACGCCATCAAGGCACACTGCACTGTGATTGTTGGAGGGTTACCGGGAGTGGGTAAAACAGAATATGTAAAATATTTAACAAGTTATATTCCGGACTATGAAAGGGTGTATACAATTGAGGATAATCTTGAATTAAGATATTCGTCAATTAATCCGCAGAAAGATTGTGTGGAAATTAAGGTAAGTGATAATTTTGGATATGCTGATGCACTAAAGGCAAGTAAACGACAATTACCAACATGGGTTTTGCTTGCGGAGGCAAGAGGAGAGGAAGTTAAGTATCTTTTGGAAAATATTTCAGCAGGAGTACATTGTATAACGACAATTCACTTGGATGATGCAGGTAAAATACCCGATCGCTTAAGAAACATGGGACAGTCAGTTTATGAAAATGATGTTTATTCGTTTATTGATATTGGAATATAATTGCAGTCGGTAGTAAAACAGGGAGAGAAAATTTCGAGAAAAATAACACAAATTATTTGTTTGTCAAGATATGAGGATAGAAATGAAAAGACAATGATATATGAAGATGGAAGAATATTATGTAGAAAACTTCCACCTGAATTGATGAGAAAATTCAGAATGGCAGGTATTACAGATCCTTTTAAGAAAAGTGAAAATTAGGAGATAAATGAAAAAAGTAAAATATTTTAGAAAATACATATGTATTATAGCTATAGTTGTAGGAATAGCATTTGCGTATAAGTTAGAACTTCCAATAGTGATTGCTATAGGTGTAATAACAACGTTACTTATGCCTATGCTATATAAAGAAGAAAAAAAGAAAAGCTATTATAAGAAAAAATTTGAAGACTTAATAAGCTATATGGAGCAGATGTGCTATTCGTTTAAGAAAAGTGGAAAAATCAGACCATCTCTTATAGATGCACAAAAAATAAGTGATGGTGAGATGAAGGAAATAATTGAAGAAGTTATTGTAAATATTGATTCTAAAATGAATGAAGATATTTATGAGCAGGCACTTAAAATTCTCGAAGAAGAATATTATTGTAAAAGACTTATTTCACTTCATGAATTTATTATAAAAATAGAAAAACAAGGTGGAGAATTTGAAGAATATATAAATATTATTCTTAGCGATATAAAAGAGTGGAGTGATAGAACGGAACTTTTTAGAAGAGATATAGATAGGATAAGAAGAAACGTTCTTATATCAATTGGAGCTACACTATTAACATGTGGATTTATGGCTTATCTTATACCAAAAGAATATTCATTTACAGGAAATATAGTATATCAGATAAGTTCGATGATTATTATTTTGATAATGCTTGTCATTTATATTTTTGTTTATAAGAAACTAAATATTGACTGGTTGAAAGAGGAGAGTTTTCTTAATCCTGAAATGGTAGATAAGTATTATGACTTAATTATGAAAAGCCAGAATGAAAAAATAAAATTTATGGACAAGTTGTCAATTAATAAAGTCAAAAAGAGAATGAGACGGGAAATATCGAAAGTATTTCCTGATTGGTTAAGGCAGGTAGCGTTGAATTTGCAACAGCAGACAGTACAGTCTTCAATAGAAAATTCATATGATGATGCGCCATATATTTTAAAAAGACCAATACGACATTTATTAATTGATTTTGAAGAATATCCAATAGGGATAGAACCTTATGATAATTTTCTTCAAGAACTCGATATGCCTGAAATACAGTCATCATTAAAAATGTTTTATTGCATAAATGAGTTAAGTAAAGAAGAAACTTATAAGCAGACAAATGCAATTATAGATAGAAATAATAAGATGTTAAAGCAGGCGGAAGAAATGAAAAATAAAGACAGAATTGGATTAGCAGGGACTTTGTCAGCAGGACCAATGATGGTAGGAGTTGTAAAGATAATTATTGATATGGTGCTTATGATTTTAGTATTTACGTCCGCATTGGGAAATGTAATGAATGGAGGATGAAAATGAAATTATTATTATCTGAATTAGGTCAGACTTTGATTTATGGAATATTATTTTTATTCATTGTTGCGGGATTTTACCATATGTTACAGCAGGTTACATAGTTTTATGAGAGTAAAAATAATATGAAAATAAGTTTTTGATTTATAAAAATAGTAAAAGTCGAACCTTATATTATAAAAAGAACAAATGGAAGAATAGAGTAATTTGGGATAAAAGGAAGGTAGAGAATGGAGAATTTATTAGAAGAACATGGCGAGATAATTATAAGTGGAATTATTTCGGTAATATTAATAATTTTGTCTATTGCAATTATGTATACTGCAGCGGGAATGAATGTAGATTTTTTTACAAAACTGGTAGGAGGATAACGCATGGAAGTATTTTTAAGCGAACATGGACAAACTATTCAATATGCGGTAATTGGTGTAATTATTGTTGCACTTATTAGCATTATAACAAACACAAGTATTAAAAAAATAATGCCTGCATACAACTGTGAAGGAAGTAATACTAACAGAGAGTTTTCGGAAGAATACAAAAAGAAATGCCCTATTATTGTAGGTGACGATGTTATATATGTTACATATTTAGATAAAAGTTTTGATGTGACAAATCAAATTAGTGCAAGGGATTATGATGGAAAAGATATAACAGATAAATTGAAAATATATGGAGATGTAGATGTGTTTCACAGAGGTGTATATAACATTAAATGTATTGTAAGAGGTGAAAGTGGCATTAAAAGTATTAGGAATATGAATGTTGTAGTGGAATAAGCAATGGTAATACAGATTGGCCTGGAAATAAAAAGTCAATGTTAAATTAGAGGAGGGAAAAGATGAAACTGGCAATAGAAATGTTTTCTATAGTTATAGTAGTAACAATAGCCTGTATAGTTTTTTCGTCGTATATAAGCACGGAAAATCAAAATGTAAAAGCGAGAGATTTTTATAATGTAGCAGTTAATCGAATAGAGGATAGTAATTGTAATGCACAAGTTATTAAGCAATGCAAAGAAGAAGCCGGTGAAAAAGGATATATGTTGGTTACGGAAGATAATTCTTTATCAGAGAATGAACCGAGTTGTTATGTGAGCATGGAATATAATATAACGTTTCCAATTTATCAAATGTTTGGAGAAAACAAGAGTAAAAAAGTTGTGATAGAGGGGTATGCAAGATGATTGGAAAATGGAGTGGAGTAATAGGGAAAAATATTTTTAAAGTATGCGTTGTGCTTGCTTTTTGCTGTATGGTTCTTTTGCAAAACAATGTTTATGGCGCGACTACAGAAAATGGAAGTAAAAGTAACCCTTATCTTGTGCAAACAGAAAGTAAATTAAAAAATATATTTAGTAATAACAAAAAGACAAGTTTAGTATATATTGCGATAGTTGGTAATATAAAAATTAAAGATGGAATAAAAGTAACTCAAGGAAGATATATGCTTTATTCATCAGGTGGTGAAAGAACTATTAGTAGAAGTAAAGACATAGGCGATGATGTAAATAAATCAGATAAATATTGTTTTAAAATCTCAGATGGAGCGGAAGTTCATTTTGGCGATGGAATGGGTGGATATAAGTTATATCTTGATGGAAAAAAGAATCAAATTTCTTTTGCAACAAAAGGGTTTATAAAAGTTGATGACAGTTCAACAGGAACGATTGGAAATGCATGTGTAGTAAAAAATGTTACTAATTATAATGGCGAGACGGAAGCAGGAGCGGTTAGAAGCACAGGAACATTGAATGTATATGGAATTATTCATGACTGTGATGGAGTAAAAGGCGGAGGAATTACCATTAAAGGCGGAGTGTGCAATATATGGCCCGGAGCACAAATATATAAATGTTTTACTCTAAGTCAGGGTGGTGGAGTATATGTTGGAAATTATTCAGAATTAAGGATATATGATGGTGAAATTTTTGAAAATGAAGCATTAGAAGAAGGCGGAGGAATTTACATAGGTGGTTCTTCGCATTTATTAATGACTGCCGGAATAATACATAATAACAAATCAGGTGAGGAAGGTGGAGGCATATTTGGAACAGGATTAGGAACAATTGTAAATATAAATGATGGATGGATATATGGCAATGATGCCGGAGCCAGTGCCGGAGGCGTATTCTCAGGATATCAGGCAGGTCTTATTCTTGGGTCAGGCAGTACTGCACCGACAATTAGTGGAAACGAATCAAGAGGAAGTGGTGGTGGAGTAAGATGTAATGGTGGTGTAGGGTATGGACATGGAGGATGCACCGTTATATATAATGCAAGGATTATAGGAAATATATCCGGAAATTTAGGAGGCGGAATAGCTTGTGGAGAAGATTCTAAAATAACTATTGAATCTATAAATGTATTTAACAATTCAAGTTATGATAATGCAGGTGGAATATATATAGGTATGAATGTAGAGGATATAAACGGCGGAGCTGTAAAACTTTATAATAGTATAATAGGTGAAAATGGAACTGTTGATAAAGGTGGTGGAATATGCACGGATTCTTCTGTTTTGATGAGAAATACCTCAATAAATAACAATTCTTCACGAAACGGAGGAGGACTTTATATTGGCAATACAGCTACGGTTCATATGTGGATGGGAAGTTACATAAATAATAATTATGCATACAATAATGGCGGGGGTGTATATATAAGTGAAAAAGCTAACTTTTTACTGACGGACAATAACATATATCAAAATAATTGTGCTAAAAACGGAATGGGTGTGTATGTAAGAGGAAAGTTTCAAATGTTTAGTATAGCAAGTGTAGATGAAAGCAATGAAGTATATCTTACCAGACAGACATACATATCAATAATAGACAGATTGCTAAAGCCTAGCGGATATGTGGCAGTTATAAGGACAACATTAACTGACCCGGGAACAATAATTGCACAGGTTGAATATAGTACAGATGCACAGAAGGAATTATATTATATAGGCGATGCAGTTGCAGAATTAAATAACCAAAATTGTGTAAAAAAATTTTTGGTACGAAATATAAGTGGGAACAAAATTTTGCGACCTACGAAATTTGTTAAAGCTTATGTAGATAATGAAATAATAATAAGCGAAAAATATGACGTTACATTTAATAAAAATACTTCTGAACATGTTTCAGGAATGCCTGAAAATCAGATTAAATTTTGGCAGGAAGACATAATAATAAGTGGTGTTACAGTCAGAAGAAATGGATATCATACAGTAGAAAATAAACATTGGAATTTCCAAAGTGACGGCAATGGAGCAACTTTAAAACCTGGTGGAATATTATATGCAAATGGAGACAGGGTACTTTATGCCCAATGGGAAAAAGAAAAAGTTATAAATTTATTTATAAATGCTACTGACAGATATTACGTAGTTAATCAAAATATAAAATTAGATATGAACGAATTAGTAAAGAAAGTAACAGTTAATGATGATGCGTATTCAAGTACAAAATATCCTCTATATATACAAAAGATAACTGACGTAACTGGTAAAAACTATTATGAAAGAGGTAAGAATAAAGAATTTGAAGATATAAATAACTCAGATATCGTACTAACTGAGAAGTTTATAAATACAGAGTCTATTGCAGAATTTATAGTGACAGTTTGTTCAAATGCCGGAGATGATAGTTCTTATGCAGAAAAGAAATTTGGTGTGTATATTATAAATAATAATGAATATAATCATACGACTAGATTTATTTCAAAGGAATATATGGATACGTTAAATAAAAATTCTAAATGGAATCTTACATTAAAAAATAAACTGGAAGAAAGTCTTAATAAAAAGGAAGGACAGGGAATGAAAAAATATAAAATGTCAAAAGAAATGGTGAATGAAATTAAGAAAAACAGATGATGGCTAAATAATTACAGGAACCTTGGAGAGGGTATAAAAACTACTACTATAAAATTATGAGGAAAACAGATGAAGCAAATTTCAATAGTGATTGGATTAATTGTATCAGTTATGATTGTAAGTATGACTATTATGGCGTTGGAAGAAAAAAGTTCAAAAGAAACTGAGTTAAACAGAGCAGTAGCAACAGCTGTAAAACAGACAGTAAAAGCAAGTTGTGGTAAGAATAAAGAAATTAACAGTAATGATGATATGATAAATTTTTGTATGAATAATATTGCATATAATGTCAGTGGCACATCAGATTATGAAATAGAAGTCATGTCTGTTGATTACAAAGAAGGAATGTTGGATATAATAGTTACAGAAAAATATACAAATGTAGTGGGAAAAGAAAAAAATATTACTATAAGAAAAGCTGCAATTTATGGATAAAATAAGTTGCAATAAAAGAGATAATAAACATTTTCCTTTTCAGAGTTGTAGAAATAGAAATGTTACAATGATATGATAATAACGAAAATAAATGACATTTTGTTAGGTTGAAAGGAATGTAGATAATATGAGAGATTATGTTATTGTAACAGATTCAGCAAGTGATTTGCCACAAGAAATCTTACAGGAATATGATATTCCTTGCCTCCCTTTATATTATAGTATAGACGGAGTGATATACGGAGATGAAAAAAATATTGAACCGCATGAATTTTTTGAGCTTATGAGAAAAGGTGCGATGCCTACAACGATGGGATGCAATCCGGAATATGCAACAGAGATGTTTAGAAGTATTTTGAATCAGGGAAAAGACATATTGCACATTGCATTTTCATCTGCATTAAGTGTTAGTTATAATTCAGCACGAATTGCAGCAGAGGACTTAAAAGAAGAATTTCCGGATAGTAATATTGTTGTTATTGATTCAAAGGCTGCATCTTTAGGTCAGGGGCTTTTAGTATATAAAGCAGCAAATATGAAAAAAGAAGGTAAAAGTTTAGAAGAAGTAAAGACCTGGATTGAAGAAAATTTAAATCATATGTGCCATTACTTTACTGTAGATGATTTATTCCATTTACATAGAGGTGGAAGAGTATCAAAAACAACTGCAGTTGTAGGAACTTTAATACATGTAAAACCTGTACTTCATGTAACAAATGAAGGAGAATTAAAACCATTCCAGAATGTTCGTGGAAGAAAGAAAGCATTACAGAGTCTGGTTGATTCCATGAAAAAAGAAGGCGCAGGTTATGAAAATAAAGTAGCCTTTATTGTACATGGTGATTGTATAGAAGATGCCAATAAAGTAGCTGATAAAATAAAAGAAGAATGTGGAGTAGAAAAAGTAATCATAGGAATGCTAAGTCCTACGATTGGAACTCATGCAGGACCAGGAACAGTTGGTTTGTTCTTTATAGGAGAAAATAAATAAAAAATTTATTAATTGAAGTGATACCAAGATAAATACAGAGATGAAAATTACAAAAAGAATCTGTACCAGATTTTATGACTTTGGTATTGCATATATATTGTATACTATACACTAACAGCCAGACTTTTTGGAAGTCTGGCTGTTAGTGTATAATTAACAAATCTAAAATTAATATATATCTTATAAATTAGATAGTTTTGATATGTGTGAAATTAATCCAATTTTATACTTACTTCTCCGGATGAAAGCAGTTTTTCAGTTCCGTCTTCAAATCTGACAAGAAGATGACATTCATCGTCAATTGAAATTGCCTTGGCAGTCTTGTTACCATCTTTGTCAATAACAGTAATATTTTTTCCTAATAATATAGAGCGGTCAATGTATTCTTTAAGGTAACTCTTAGATTCAAATGAATTATAAAAGTCCATAAAGTAATTTAAGACATGAGCTAATAATTTGCTACGCTTGTTAATGGAATCGCTTTCTTTGTCAAATATAGCCGTAGCAATTTTGTCGATTTCTTCAGGAAATCCACCTTCAGGAAAACAAACATTAATACCGATTCCGACAATTGCGTAGTTAAGTTTGCCTGTTTCCATATTAAAAGTAGCTTCAGTTAATATTCCACATACTTTTTTGTTATCTACAAAAACATCGTTGACCCATTTTATTTTTGCCTTTTTATCGGAAACATCTTCAATTGCCTTAGCAACTGCAACTGCTGCGCTTGTAGTTAAAAAAAGTGAATCACTGGCAGGAATATCAGGACGAAGTAGTATACTAAAATAAATTCCTGTATCGGCAGGTGAAACAAATTTTCTTCCCATACGACCACGACCTAAAGTCTGCTCACTGGCTACAAGAACAGTCCCTTCTGTTGCTCCATCTTCAGCCATTTCTTTTAAAACAGTATTAGTTGAAGAAATTGTGTCATACACGTGGATATCTAAAGGATATTTTAAGAATTCACCAATACTGTGCTTACTTAAAATATCATTTGATTGTTCAAGACAATAACCTTTATTTGTAGTAGCTGAAATCTTGTACCCTTCATTTTCTAAAGATTTGATTGCCTTCCAAATAGAATTTCTACTAACATTTAATTCTTTTGCAAGAGTAGCTCCTGAAAAATAACTTCCTTTATTTGCTTCAAGCATATGTAAAACTTCATCTTTAACGCTCATAATATTCCTCCTAATGCTTCTATAAGTATAACAAATATGAATAAAATATCAAATGAGGTCCGAAATAAAACAAAAATTAAAATCAGATAAAATGATTTATTGTTAATGAAGAAAAAATTTAAATGTGTTAGAATATAGAACGAGTATATCAGTTGAATAGATTTTTAGTTGAAGTTGATAATATATTAAGATAATAAGGTGAATAGTATAAAATGATGACAGATTTACGTTGGAGCGAATAGCGAGTGATAATTCATAAGATATTTTTGACCGAACATCTTAAAAAAGAAAAATATTATGGAAAGGAAAAATTAATGGCAGTAAAAGATATCAAAGAATATGAAATTATAAAACAATATTATATGGAAGACTTGAATTCACAGGCTTATTTATTAAAGCACAAAAAGACAGGAGCAAGAATTGCATTATTATCAAATGATGACAATAATAAAGTTTTTAATATTGGTTTTAGAACACCGGTAAATGATGATACAGGAGTACCGCATATAATTGAACATACAGTTCTTTGTGGCTCAGATAAATTCCCGGTGAAAGACCCATTTATCGAACTCGTAAAGGGGTCACTTAATACATTTTTAAATGCAATGACATATCCGGACAAGACTGTGTATCCGCTTGCAAGTTGTAATGAAAAAGATTTTCAAAATATAATGGATGTTTATTTGGATGCAGTATTTAATCCACAAATATATAATCATCAGGAGATTTTTAAGCAGGAAGGATGGCATTACGAGTTAGAATCACCGGAAGATGAGTTGAAAATAAATGGTGTAGTTTATAACGAAATGAAGGGAGCATTTTCATCAGTAGCAGGAGTTCTTGACAGACAGGTATTACATTCACTTTTTCCGGATACAACATACGGCTTTGAGTCAGGTGGGGATCCGGTATCAATACCTGATTTAACTTATGAAGAATATTTGGATTTTCATAGAAAATATTATCATCCGTCAAATAGCTTTATATATTTGTACGGAGATATGGATATGGAAGAAAAACTCCGTTTTATAGATAAGGAATATTTGAGCAAATATGATACATTAGAAATAGATTCTGAAATAAAAATGCAGAAACCATTTGATAAACCGGCAGAGGTTGAAAGTTACTACCCTATATCAGATGGTGAATCAGAAGAAGACAATACTATTTTGTCATGGAATGTAGTTTTAGACACAACACTTAATAAAGAAGAAGTGTTGGCGTTCCAGGTACTTGATTATGTACTTATGACAATGCCGGGTGCAGTTTTAAAACAAAAGATTATAGATGCAGGCATAGGAAAGAACGTAGAAAGCACATATGAGTCAGGAATTTTACAACCATATTGGTCTATAGTAGCTAAATATGCAAATTATGAAGATAAGGATAAATTCAAGTCGATAATAAAAAGTGGATTAGAAGAAATAGTACAAAATGGTATCGAAAAAGAAAGCCTTATTGCTACAATTAATAATTTGGAATTTAAATATCGTGAAAGTGATTTTGGACGTTGGCCAAGAGGATTAATGATTGGCCTTCAGATGTATGAAAGCTGGATTTACGATGAAAATCAGCCATTTATATATGTAGAATGCAATGAAACATATGCATTTTTAAAGAAAATGGTTGAAACAGATTACTTTGAAAATTTAATTGAAAAGTATGTTCTAAACAGCAAAATTGAATCAACAGTAGTGCTTAAGCCTAAGAAGGGTCTTGTAGCAGAAACTGAAAAAGAATTAGCTGATAAGTTAGCTGCAAAAAAGGCAACTCTTTCAAAGAGTGAAATTGATAAGTTAGTTGCAGATACAAAGGCATTAAAGAAGTATCAGGAAGAACCATCGCCGGAAGAAGACCTAAAGAAAATACCGATGTTGGAAATAAGTGATATTGACCCTGAACCAAGACCTATAAAGTCTCAGATAAGAGAAATTAATGGAATACCTACGGTTTATTATGACTGTTTTACTAACGGAATAGGTTATGCAATATTGTCATTTGACTGTAAAAATATACCTACGGAACTTTTACCATACATTGGTTTACTGAAAAATACTGCCGGATATATGAATACGGAAAACTATAATTACACTCAGCTTGCAAATGAAATAAATAAAAATATTGGTGGAATATATGTTGATGCAACATTATATCCGGATGCAATTGAAAAGAATAAGTTCGAGCATCGAGTTGAAGTTAATTTTAAGTCGATGATAAGTAGAATGGACAAGGCATTTGAAATTGCAAAAGAGGTTATGCTTACTACAAAATTTGATGACTATAAGAGATTAAAAGAAATTATCGATGAAATAAAAGCAAGACTTCAGAACACACTTATGGAAAGTGGAGATTCTGCTGCAGCACTTAGAGCAGGCTCATATTTCTCAGAGACGATGTATAGAAGGGAAAATTATGCAGGAATTACATTTTACAAATTTATTGAAGATATAGCCAATAATTTTGAAAATGTAAAAGAGGAAGTGGCTACAAAATTAAAATTGCTTACAGAGTATGTTTTTAGAAAAGAAAATCTTGTTATCAGTTATGTATGTAAGGATGATGAATATGACAGCTTACCGGGATTAGTGGAAGATATGACAGATTCATTATATGACAAAGAACCTGACAGTAGTATATTGAGTAGCGATAAAGTGGAAAAATTTGCAAAGAATGTATTAAATGAAGGATTTAAAACATCAAGTCAGGTGCAATATGTAGTAAGAGCAGGACAATTTGATACAGACAAATATCCATATACAGGAACTTTATCAGTACTTAAAACTATTTTAGTTTATGAATATTTGTGGAATAACGTAAGAGTAAAAGGTGGCGCATATGGCTGTAGCAACTTCTTTACAAAACAGGGTGTTGCAATGTTTACATCTTACAGAGACCCTAAATTAAAAGAAACAAATGAAATCTATGAAAATGTTGTGGATTACATCAATAATTTTAATGCCGGTGACAGAGATATGCGCAAATTTATTATCGGAACTATAAGTGAATACGACCAGCCACGCACACCGTGTAGCGAAGGTGGAAGATTGTTAACATTGTATTTTAACCATAATACTTTTGAAAATCTTAAAAAAGAAAGAAGTCAGGTGTTAAGTACTACAACAAATGCAATCAGAAACTGTGGAAGCCTTGTTGCAGATGCACTTAAAGAATATTATGTTTGCGTTATTGGAAACGAAGGAAGAATAGAAGAAAACAAAGATATGTTTAAAAATATCTACAATTTATTTGAAAATAAAAATTAAAAAATAAATATAAATATAAATGAAAAATAAATGCAAATCAGATGATAGAATGTAAATAAAGTATAAAACAAAAGTTTGGAAATGGAGAACAAATGGAAAATAAAGAGTACAAATCAGGATTTGTTGCATTAATAGGAAGACCAAATGTTGGAAAATCTACATTAATGAATAAAATAATCGGACAGAAAATTGCTATTACATCAAATAAGCCGCAGACAACGAGAAATAAGATTCAGACAGTATATACATGTGATGAAGGACAAATTATATTTCTTGATACACCGGGTATTCATAAGGCAAAAAATAAATTAGGTGAATATATGGTAAATGTGGCTGAAAAAACATTAAAAGAAGTAGATGTTATTTTGTGGCTTGTTGAACCTAGTACATTTATCGGGGCAGGTGAACAGCATATTGCCGAGCAGCTTAAAGACATAAATGTACCTGTAATTCTTGTAATTAATAAAATAGATACTGTTAAAAAAGAAGAAATTTTGGTATTTATTGATGCGTACAGAAAAATTCTTGATTTTGCAGAAATAATTCCTGCATCAGCATTGAGAGATAAAAATGCTGATGAAATAGTAGAATCTATTTTTAAATATCTGCCACAGGGACCTCAGTATTATGATGAAGACACAGTAACTGACCAGCCAATGCGTCAGATTGTGGCTGAAATTATAAGAGAAAAGGCATTGCATGCTCTAAATGAAGAAATTCCGCATGGAATAGCTGTTACAATTGAAAAAATGAAAGAAAGAAAAAACGGCAAAATTACTGATATAGAAGCAACAATTATATGCGAAAGAGATTCTCATAAAGGCATAATTATCGGAAAACAGGGTAGTATGCTTAAAAAGATTGGAAGCAATGCAAGATATGAAATAGAACAAATGCTTGAAATGAAAGTTAATCTTCAGTTATGGGTAAAAGTTAGAAAAGAATGGAGAGACAGCGATTTGTTATTGAAGAATTACGGATATAATGAAAAGCAGCAGTAAAATACAATTTTTAAAAATATAAGAAATTTTTTTAATGTAAGAAATTTCTGCTATTAAAGCCGTGTCTATGCGGCTTTTAGCATTTATTAAATATTTAGTGATTTGAGTTAAGAAAGGAGAGGCACGATTATGGTTGAAACAGTAACAGCTATGGGAATTGTAATATCAGCAATGCCGATGGGTGAATATGATAAAAGAGTTGTGCTTCTTACAAAACAATTTGGAAAGATAACGGCTTTTGCAAGAGGGGCAAGACGACCTACAAGCCAGTTCCTTTCGGGAACGCAGCCTATGAGCTTTGGCGAATTTACCATGTATCGTGGAAGAAATTCATACACTATAACAAATGTAAAAGTGACAGAATATTTTGGCGGTGAAATGACCAACATTAATAAAATGTATATGGGAATGTATTTTCTTGAAATGGCGGACTACTATGGAAGGGAAAATATAGATGGAACAGAGACGTTAAAATTAATCTATCTTTCGCTTAAAGCACTGCAAAATGATTCTATTCCTGACAAATTGGTAAAAAATATATATGAACTTAAATCGCTTGTGATAAACGGGGAATATCCAAATGTGTTTACCTGTGTAAATTGTGGCAATAATAGTGAACTGGATTATTTTGATTTGAGAAAGAATGGCATGATTTGTTCTAAATGTCATGGAAATTTGTCAAAAGATAAATTAGTATCGCAATCGGCAGTGTATGCGCTTCAATACATAATTTCATCGCCACTTAACAAATTATATACATTTAATGTAAAAGATGAGGTGTGGCAGGAAATAAATGGAATTATAGAAAGTTATTTGAAAGAACACATAGAAAAACAATTCAAAACTCTGGAATTTCTGGAAATTAGTTATTGAAAATAATGAGTATACAATGTAAAATTAGGTATTGCGAGGAGGAGCGGATATGCTTAAGAAAAAAATTATATCATTGCTTATGGTTATGACAATAGCTCTTACATTTGTCGGGTGTGACAATAAAGTTGGAGATATTGCTTTAGAAAAAGGCCAGACAGCAATTCATATTTCAAAAGATGGTAAAGTACAGTACGGAGTAGCAGAGTCATTCGATAAAGATTATTATGACAAGAAGGAACTTAAGAGTACTGTTGAAAATGAAGTCGATGAGTTTAATTCAGATAGTGATGCATCAGGAAAAGATGCACTTTCTTTAAAGTCAATGGATGTAAAGAAAGATGTTGCGACTATGATTATGGAATTTGCATCAACTACAGACTTTGGAACATATATTTTAAAATATAACAATCCTGATAAAGGAACTTTCTATATAGGTGACATAAGTGACAATGAAGATTGTGAAATTAAGGGGAAATTTTATGCCCCTGACAATAAGAAAAAATCAGTGTCAGAAGACAAGATTAGTGATTTAGATGATAATATTTTGATTGTTAATGAACAGATGAAAGTCCAGATTGAAGGAACAGTAAAGTATGTGAGCGAAAACTGTAAAATCAGTGATGGCGTGGTAGAAACAGCGAAAACTGATGACGGAATAAGCTATATTGTATATACATTAAAATAATAATGATAATAAAAAGATGCCCTATGGATTGCTTAGTATTTCCTAACGTGGCATCATAAAAAATAAAAGGTGGAGAAGTATCATGGAAAAGACAATGGAAAAAATCGTTGCAGTTGCAAAAAGCAGAGGATTTGTATATCCGGGTTCAGAAATTTATGGTGGACTTGCGAATACATGGGATTATGGTAACCTTGGTGTAGAATTAAAGAATAATGTTAAAAAAGCATGGTGGAAGAAATTTATTCAGGAAAACCCATATAATGTAGGTGTTGACTGTGCTATTTTAATGAACCCTCAGACTTGGGTTGCATCAGGACATCTTGGTGGATTCTCAGACCCTCTTATGGATTGTAAAGAATGTCATGAAAGATTTAGAGCAGATAAACTTATTGAAGATTATATGGAAGAAAATGGAATTACAATAGAAGGTTCTGTTGATGCATGGTCACATGAAGAAATGGCTAACTACATAGAAGAAAAGAACATTGCATGTCCAACATGTGGTAAGCACAATTTTACAGAAATTCGTGAATTTAATCTTATGTTTAAGACATTCCAGGGTGTAACTGAAGATGCTAAAAATAAAGTATATTTAAGACCTGAAACTGCACAGGGTATTTTTGTAAACTTTAAGAATGTACAGAGAACTTCAAGAAAGAAGATTCCATTTGGTATCGGTCAGGTTGGTAAATCATTTAGAAATGAAATTACACCTGGTAACTTCACATTCAGAACAAGAGAATTTGAACAGATGGAACTTGAATTCTTCTGCGAACCGGGAACAGACTTAGAATGGTTCCAGTATTGGAGAGGATTCTGCCGTGACTGGTTATTAAGTCTTGGAATTAAAGAAGATGAAATTAGATTAAGAGATCATTCACCTGAAGAATTATGTTTCTACTCAAAGGGAACAACAGATATTGAATTCTTATTCCCGTTTGGATGGGGCGAACTTTGGGGAATCGCTGATAGAACTGATTACGATTTAACTCAGCATCAGGAATTATCAAAGCAGGATTTATCATATTTTGATGATGAAAAGAAAGAAAGATATGTTCCATATGTTATTGAACCATCACTTGGTGCTGACAGAGTAACACTTGCATTCCTTTGTGCAGCGTATGATGAAGAAAATATCGGAACAGAAGAAAAACCGGATATGAGAACAGTTATGCATTTCCATCCGGCTATCGCACCTGTTAAGATCGGTGTACTTCCATTATCAAAGAAGTTAAATGAAGGTGCAGAAAAGGTATTTGCAGAACTTAGCAAATTATATAACTGTGAATATGACGACAGAGGAGCAATAGGTAAGAGATATCGTCGTCAGGATGAAATCGGAACACCTTGGTGTGTTACTTATGATTTTGATTCAGAAGAAGATGGAGCAGTTACAGTTCGTGACCGTGACACTATGAAACAGGAAAGAATCAAGATTGAAGATTTAAAAGCATACTTTGAAGAAAAGATGGCATTTTAATTGGAATTGTCAGCATATAACATGCAAAAGTATGTAAGACATATTTAAAAACAATTATCCTTAATGGATATAAAATATGATTTTAAATAATAACAGAGTTGAAATTCATATTGGATTTTAGCTCTGTTATTTTTTATTCTTTGCTAAAAAGTGAAAACTTAACTTATAATTAAAAAATAAATGCAATAAAAAATATGACCTCTTCGTTTAATAAGTATAAGACAATAAAGAAAACAAAGATTTTTAAGGAGGGTATCTATTATGAAATCAAAAGTATTATTATCAGGGGCAGTAGCCTTAGCTATGGCAACAGCAGTTATGGGACCTGTTGCAACCAAAAGTGTTAATGTGTATGCAGCAGAAACAACACAAAATCAACAGGCAACACAAAATCAGGAAACAACGAAGAACGTTGAGGCATCTAAAAATGTGTTAACCGGAAAATGTGGTGACAATGCAACGTATACATATGACAAAGACGCGAAAACAATTGTAGTTTCAGGAACAGGTGCAATGTGGGATGATATGGAAATACTTGGCAATTATGATTCTGTAAAAAGCATAACAATCAAAGATGGAATCACATGTGTTGGCGAAAATGCGTTTTCAACCTTAAGTGTAGAATCTATAAAGATTGGAAAAGATGTCCAAACAATAAAAAGAAAAGCATTCGGATTTGTTTGGGGCGAAGAAACAACAATAATACCTGCAAATGTAAAGACTATCGAGCAAAATGCATTTGCAACTATTAAAAACATTGAATTTATGGGAGATATTGATGGTTTTGAAAATGGAATCGTTGAAAGTAATACGGACGATATTAACAGTGTAATTTTGCATGGAACTGCAACAAAACTTGGTATGATATTTAAAAATTCACCAATATATAAAGTGATAATTGCACAGGACAATACAAAATCTACTTTTGATAAAGGATGTATATTGTCAGCAGACAAAACAAAATTGAATTATTACATAGGAACAAATGACAAAGTTGTTATTGCTGGTACAGTAGAAGAAATTGATGCAGGGGCTTTTAGAAAAAAATCAGTTAAAAGTGTAAAATTAGGTGAAAATGTTAAAAATATAGGTGAACAGGCTTTTTATAGAACATATGACCTTGCATCATTTGTTTCAAATAAAAAATTAGCATATATTGGAGACAAAGCGTTTGCAAACTCAACATTAAAGAAATTTGCTTTTGATACAAAACCAAAAATGGGAGAGAAAGTATTTTCTAGAAATTCGAGTATTACATATTCAAAAGGTCTGAAAAAGGCGGGTACATCAATTGAATTTGCAAAGTTGCGCAAAAAGAAATACACAATAAGATTTGCAAAAGTAAATGGAGCTACAGGATATGAAGTTAAGTTCAAAAGTGCAAAATACAAAAAAACATTTACGACCAAAAAGAATGTGTTTACTAAAGCAGTTTCAAAAAATGATGTAAATAAAATGGGCATCACGAATGGAATAGAAGAAGATGGAACATGGACAGCAGGTACTGTAATGGTAAGACCTTATAAAGTAGGTAAAAAGAAAAAAATCTATGGGAAATGGTCAACAAAAACATTAGTTTTATATTACGAATAACAGACTATGAAGTAGAATAGGCAATAAAACATAATAAGTATAAAAGCGTAATAAGCTAAAACATAATAAAAAGTAACAAAAAACAAAAAATAAGATAAAATATGATGCCTACGGATTGTTCCGTGCTGCGCACTATCACAATCCTACCCAATATTCGCATATCGCGGGAATTATCCCGCTTTTATGCTCATATTGAGTTTAGAAGCTCTTCAAAATATGATGCCTACGGATTGTTCCGTGCTGCGCACTACCACAATCCTACCCAATATTCGCATATCGCGGGAATTATCCCGCTTTTATGCTCATATTGAGGCGGGTCCCAAGGTCTTTCACCCACTTATGAGCAAGCTCATGTGTGTGAAAGACCTTTTGACCCTGGCATCATAATAAATTACAATGTTATGTTAAAATTATTAATGTAGCCCTTATTTGCATAATCTATTATTCCAAAAATTTCACCGATTGCTCTTTCATATCCGGCAGGAGTTTTATACCAGTTTTCTTTAGTTGTGAAAGAGTCATTAACTGGGCATGGAATGATATTTATATCTTTAGAAAACATTTTGTCAACTAATAAAAGGCATCTTTTCATATGAAATGAAGTAGTGATTAAAGTGATATTTTTAGGTGTAAAATATTCAATGCTTTTAAGCAAATCAAAAGCATTTTTCAAACTCTCAAATGTAGAATGAGAATTGTAGGCCGTATAAATATTTGAAGAAGGAAGTCCTGACTCTATGGCAAAATCTTTCATGATATCAGCCTCTTCATAAATTCCAGAATCAATAAGCATTTTGCCTCCGGAAAAAATAAAATTTTTAACAAGTCCTTTATTATACAAAGCCACAGCTCTTGGCACACGATATTTAACAGCACTATAGCTACCCATAACGATTCCCATATCCGAATTGGTGTCTGAATATTCTATATTTTCAAAAAGCATTGAATTTATTAAATCCCTGGAAATATCTTTATATTGTAAATCGGAAATGTTCATGAATAATCCTCCAAATCTATGAGAGAAACATCAAAGTTTATATGTAAATATTCCCTTAATATAGTATATGAAATGAAGTGAAAAATGTAATATTGATTATATAAAAAGAGTAAACGACAAATTGCATTCGAACCATTGACAATTTGAATAAATTGTAATGAAAATAAATTTGAAAAATGATAATATTATAGTTAAATAAAAACAAAATAATGAAACGAAAGAAAACAAACAAAAAAGGAGTGCAACTAATGAGAAAGAAAGTAGCCGTAATACTTTGTGTGCTTGGTGTTACATTGGTATTTGCCGGATGCGAAAAAGAACAAAAAGAAGCAAAGCCAACGGAAACAGAAGTAAAAATGACAGTCAGGCAGACAACTACAGAGGAAACAACCGAGCAGGAAACATTCAGATATTCGGTAAAATATGAAGCTGTAATTGACACATCTGACCTTACAGATCAGGAAACGTCTGATATGATTTCAAATTTGCGAAACATTGCACAGGAAAATAATATGAAGATAGGCTTGGGACAGGCAAGATATCAGGAATTAGTATTGGAGATTACCTGTTTTTATAATGATGAATCCATAACAGTTAATGAAGTAAAAGAAAAGCTATTGTCAGGGTTAACTATTAAGTCGATTCAATAAATTTATATCTACAATAAATTAGATAATGTGATAAAATAGTGTTATCGATAACATTATCAAATGAACGAATTAATTAGAAAACAATTAGGAGAGAACAATGGCAATAACAATTAAAGACATTGCAAAAGCTACAGGTGTATCGACAATGACCGTTTCGCGCTTTCTCAATGAACCGGAAAAATTAAAACCATCAACTTATGAGAAAGTAAAAAAGGCAGTAGACGAAATGGGATATGAACCTAATCAGGTTGCCAGACTTTTGCAGACAAACAAAACAAACATTATATGTGTATATATTGCAAATGGAATTGACCCTCTGCATCCTTTTACACTAAGAGCAATTTCAGGAATCGGAGAAAAGTTAGGACTTGAAGGCTATTCAATGCAGATATGTAGACATGATTACAAAAAAGTTAAATGTGATGGCGTAATAGCCATGGGTATGACTGAGCGTGAAGAAGATGAAGTGATGAAGTGGTTTAAGGATAAGCCTGTAATTGTATTTGGAAATAGTAGTTACAAGAATAACTGGATAGACATAGACAATTATAAAGGTGGATATATGGCCACAGAACATCTTCTTAAACGTGGTTATAAGAAAATTGCAAATATTGGAATAAGAAGTGAAGAAAAATACACGCAGGACAGATTAAATGGATATATGGATTGTATGAGAGACTGCCATATGGATATACCACAATCGGGAATAATGAGAGTGTGTAATAATGAAGACGATGGATATTTGGCAGCTTCAAGAATTTTGAAAAATGCAGATGTTGATGCGATAGTTTGTGCCAGTGATGCTTTAGCACTTGGAGTAATGAGATGTGCCGTTAAGATGGAAATAAATGTTCCTAATGAACTTGGCGTTACAGGATTTGATGGATTAGGATATGAAAAATTAGTAACACCTCATATCACAACGGTAGAACAACCTGTATATGCATCAGGAATAGCTTTGGCAGAATGTATTGTCAATATATTGCGAAATAATGACTATTCAGAAACCGAAAAATTTATTAAACCTATTTTGAATATTAATGGATCAACAAAATAATGTGTGTCGTATGAAGTTTAGTAAGATTTGATGAGTTTTAGTGATTTTTTGTGGTAACATATGGCAAATGAACTTGACTATCAAATGCCTTATGTTATAATGTTTTATAGGGATTTTTGCCCAATTTTTGTGCGCAAAAATACCGATATTAGAAAATATGAGTTGGTTAAAGAGAGCCATTCTCCACAACTCATAAAATAAATACTAAAGTTTTAGGAGGAAAAATTAATGGCAAACAAATGGGTATACCTTTTTAGCGAAGGTAACGCAAACATGCGTGAACTTCTTGGTGGAAAAGGTGCTAACCTTGCAGAAATGACAGGTTTAGGACTTCCAGTACCTCAGGGATTCACTATTACAACAGAAGCTTGTACTCAGTACTATGAGGACGGTAGAGAAATTAACGAAGAAATTCAGGGACAGATTAACGAGTATATCGTAAAGATGGAAGAAATCACAGGAAAGAAATTCGGTGATAAGGAAAATCCATTACTTGTTTCTGTTCGTTCAGGAGCTAGAGCTTCTATGCCAGGTATGATGGATACAATTCTTAACCTTGGTCTTAACGAAACAGTAGTTAACGCAATTGCTGAAAAGTCAGGAAATGCTCGTTGGGCATGGGACTGCTACAGAAGATTCATCCAGATGTATTCTGACGTAGTTATGGAAGTTGGTAAGAAGTATTTTGAAGAACTTATCGACAAGATGAAAGCTGACAGAGGTGTTAAGCAGGACGTTGAACTTACAGCTGATGACTTAAAGGAATTAGCAGCACAGTTCAAGGCTGAATATAAAGAAAAAATCGGAGAAGACTTCCCAGATGATCCTAAGGAACAGTTAATGGGAGCTATCAAAGCCGTATTTAGATCATGGGATAACCCACGTGCTAACGTTTACCGTCGTGACAACGATATCCCTTATTCATGGGGAACAGCTGTTAACGTACAGTCAATGGCATTTGGTAACATGGGTGATGATTGTGGTACAGGTGTTGCATTTACAAGAGATCCAGCAACAGGTGAAAAGAAGCTTATGGGTGAATTCTTAAAGAATGCTCAGGGTGAAGACGTTGTTGCCGGTGTTAGAACACCAATGCCAATCGCTCAGATGGAACAGGAATTCCCAGAAGCATTTGAAGAATTTGTAAAGGTTTGTGAAACACTTGAAAACCATTACAGAGACATGCAGGATATGGAATTTACTGTTGAAAACAGAAAACTTTACATGTTACAGACAAGAAATGGTAAGAGAACAGCTCAGGCTGCTTTACAGATCGCTTGTGACCTTGTTGATGAAGGCATGAGAACAGAAGAAGAAGCTGTAGCTATGATCGATCCTAGAAACTTAGATACATTACTTCACCCACAGTTTGATGCTGCTGCTCTTAAGGCTGCTACACCAGCTGGTAAGGGACTTGGAGCTTCTCCAGGAGCTGCTTGTGGTAAGGTTGTATTCACAGCTGATGATGCTGTTGAATGGAATGCAAGAGGAGAAAAGGTTGTACTTGTACGTCTTGAAACATCTCCAGAAGATATCACAGGTATGAAGGCATCACAGGGTATCTTAACAGTTCGTGGTGGTATGACATCACACGCTGCCGTAGTTGCTCGTGGTATGGGTACATGCTGTGTATCTGGTTGTGGCGACATCGCTATGGACGAAGAAAACAAGAAATTCACTTTAGCTGGAAAAGAATATCATGAAGGAGATTTCATCTCAATCGATGGTTCAACAGGTAACATCTATGATGGAATTATTCCTACAGTTGATGCTAAGATCGCTGGTACATTTGGACGTATCATGGGATGGGCTGATAAATATAGAACACTTAAGGTTAGAACAAATGCTGATACACCAGCTGATGCTAAGAAAGCTAGAGAACTTGGTGCAGAAGGTATCGGTCTTTGCCGTACAGAGCATATGTTCTTCGAAGAAGACAGAATTGCAGCATTCAGAGAAATGATCTGTTCTGATACAGTAGAAGAAAGAGAAGCAGCTCTTGAAAAGATTCTTCCATATCAGCAGGGAGACTTCGAAGCACTTTACGAAGCACTTGAAGGTAACCCAGTTACAATCAGATTCTTAGATCCACCTCTTCATGAGTTCGTTCCAACTGAAGAAGAAGATATTAAGAAACTCGCTGATGCTCAGGGTAAGACAGTAGAAGAAATCAAGACAATCATTTCTTCACTTCACGAATTCAACCCTATGATGGGACACAGAGGACTTCGTCTTGCTGTAACATATCCTGAAATTGCTAAGATGCAGACTAAGGCTGTTATCCGTGCAGCAATTAATGTTCAGAAGAAACATAGTGATTGGACAGTTAAGCCGGAAATCATGATTCCATTATCATGTGATTCTAAGGAATTAAAATATGTTAAGGATATCGTAGTAGCTACAGCTGATGCTGAAATCGCAGCAGCAGGTGTTGAACTTGAATACCAGGTAGGTACAATGATCGAAATCCCTAGAGCAGCTCTTACAGCTGACGAAATCGCTAAGCAGGCTGACTTCTTCTGCTTCGGTACAAACGATTTAACACAGATGACATACGGATTCTCAAGAGATGATGCTGGTAAGTTCTTAGATGCTTACTATGATGCTAAGATCTTCGAAAACGATCCATTTGCTAAGTTAGATCAGGTTGGTGTTGGTAAGTTAATGGAAATGGCTATCAAACTTGGTAAGCCAGTTAACCCTAACCTTCACGTAGGTATCTGTGGAGAACACGGTGGAGATCCATCTTCAGTAGAATTCTGCCATAAGATTGGTCTTGATTATGTATCATGTTCACCATTCCGTGTACCTATCGCAAGATTAGCAGCAGCTCAGGCAGCTATCGCTAACAAGTAATACACTGACAAGTGAAAAGAATATAATTACTTAAAATAATGAACTCCTGTATACCAGAAATGGTGTGCAGGAGTTTTTTAACATAAAATTAAGCTGTGCTACATTCTGCTTTAGGGAAGGATGAAAAAGGTTATTTAATGGATACATGTCTAACAGCGCAAGATAGATATAAGGCATATTTAGACTATTTTGAAATAAAGTATGAAAAGAATTGAAAGGAGAGAACGATGAAAGTACTACTGGGAACAACTAATCCGTCAAAGGTAAAGAGGTTTTCTAAACTGTTAGAAAATTGTGATATAGAATTTATAACATTAAAAGATTTAGAGATAGAAGATGAACCGGATGAGACAGGAAAAACGCCGGAAGAAAATGCAATATGCAAAGCAGGATATTATGGCAAATATTTTGACTTGGTGATTTGTAATGATTCGGGATTGTATTTTGAGGAACTAAGTTTAGAAGATGAGAGACAACCGGGATTAAATGTTAGGACTCCAATGGGAATGAACAGATTATCAGATGAAGAAATGATTGAGTATTATTCAAATCTTATAGGAGAGCTTGGAGGAAAGGTATCTGCCTATTACCTGGACGGTATAGCTGTTTATAACAATGGTAGGATTTCATCATTTATGGATAGAGAGTCAGCAAAAAATGTAGGGGCTTTTTATATGATAGATAAAGCATCAACTAAAAGATTTGAGGGCTGGCCACTTGATTCTTTGTCAATTAGTAAAGAGACAGGAAGATATTTTGTTGATGGCAGTGATTCTGAAAGTAAGGAAAATATAATATATGGCGAGTATGAAAAGAGAATAGTAGGATTTTTAAAGGAAGCATTGGGGATAAAATAAGTATGATATCCAGCAATTCGGATAGCAATTGCTGACAGTACTATATAAATCTGTGTTATAATGTGTATGGAAAAGAGGAAAAGGTGCGTATTACAATGTCAAAATTTAAAGATAAATTTCATCTATCTCCTGAACAGAGTCTAATTTTTGCAAAGAAAAGAATGGATGAAAACATATATTGTGGAATGAAAATGGAAAACAGAGCAGTAACTTTTCCGCAAACACAGACAATTTTAAATGGTGTGAATGTTCCAAATGTACAACTTGACGATATTCAGGCAATTTTGAACATGCGTGATGCATGGAAATTTCTTTTAAATACGGTAAATGAAGAAGTTACATTTGATTATTGGTGTAAGTTGAATGGATATATTGCGAGAAATGAAGCTTTGGAATGGGGAAAACTACGGACAGGAACAGTTGGTATTTCAGGAACGGATTATGAGCCTCCGGTTCCAGAGAAAGAGAAAACAATAGAAGAATTGAAAAATATTTTGAATGATGCAAATGCTTCTGCTACAGATAAAGCATTAGAAGCATTTACATGGGGAGCAAGAGGACAGTTCTTCTGGGATGGCAATAAACGTACTAGTTTATTGCTTGCAAATAAGATTTTGGTTTCTTCAGGTGCAGGGATTATGACTATTACGGATAAATATATGGAACAGTTTAATTCACTATTATTTGAGTATTACAATACTGGAGAAAACAGAGAGTTGAAACAATTTTTATATGACAATGCAATTTTAGGATTAACTATTTAAACAAAATATAAACTATCGACTTTCGATACGAGAGGAGGAAAAGAAAAGTGCTTGATTTAGATGGCGTGTATCGGTTTTTATCAAAAAGTGATTTAAAATTATTATTACAGCAGGTACTTATCAGAAATAATGAATAAAAATAAAAATTTAGTATTTGATGAATTAACAGAAGAAGACAAAAAAGAATACAGAGAACTAGGAAAAGAGTCATTAAAAATTAGATTAATTATATTTTTAATTTCCATATTAGTATTTCTTTTATATACATATGGGTTGTATAAAGAAAAATCATATATTCTAATTGTAATATTTTCAATATTATACATTTCCTGCATCTGGGGTGGATATGTCTTGTATTTTTTATTCCCTCCAATAGGGATAAAATATGGACGAATATCAAAGAAAACTTATAAAAAGACAGGAAAGTATTCTGCTGCTGTATATAATGTATATTTTCCAAAGGAAAGAAAAAGTATGAAAGATATATGGATTATACCGACAAAGAAATATCCAGCGCCGATGGTTAAAGATGAGGTTAAGGTTGTAAAAACTAAATTTGGAAAATTTTATACATATGTGGTGGGAAGGGGTAAATGAAAATAAGTGTGAAATTAGTAGATGTAAAAAGTTTAAATAAAGTGCAGGATAAAATATTGAAAATGATAGAAATATAGTTTTGCAATTATATGAGCAAGGTATTGCTTATGAGGCAGACATTGATAGAAAAGATGGAAGTATCGATACAGATACTATTAAACAAGAAGATAGTTATACTAAACTAACAAAAGTAAGAAAAGATAACTTTAGGTAGTAATAACAAACCAGCAAGAAAGACAACTATTGCAGGTGGGACAATTGATTTAAACGGCCATATATTAGATTTAAATGGTTATGACGTTACTGTAAATGGTGACCTTAAGATTATCGATAGTAGTAAAGAAAAAACAGGTGCTTTAAATAGCACAGGTGAAACACCTTATTTTGATTTTAATAATAAATTAGTATTAGACGGCATTAAGAGTAACAATGTAGATTTTTATGAAAATAAGACTAACCAGAGTGAAATTGAAGTTTACAATTCAGAAGTATATTACATACATAGAATAGGAAAACGTTTAAAATCAGCTATTATTAAAGACACAAAAACAGACAAACTTTACATTGATGGTAGAGGATTGGTAGATTCTTCTATAACAATGGAAAATGTGGAAATAGAAGATACATCAACAGTTGTGCGTTTATATGCACAAAAAGTTAATATGAAGAATGTTGTTTCAGGAACAATGCAGTTAAGTGCTTCTAACGGAATTGTTGATAACGCAAAAATAACAAGTACATCAGCAGCATCTTTTGCAGCACTTACAATCAATCTATTATAGAAACAGCATTACTTCAAATGTAACAATTAAGGGCGGCGAGTTTGTAGGTGGTTCATATGCCATTGACGTTCAGGAAGGACCTTAATAGGAAGGTTCTATTGTAGTAGCTTATTACTTTAAATAAAAAGATAAAACTCCGCTAGGAACATTGCATATAAGGCAAATCTCAGTGGAGTTTTTGTTTGGAATTTTAGGAAGATGAATAGTATAATGGTATGTAAGGGATCAGTTTGTGAAAAAAATTGAAAATTCAGATGGTATAATATAGCTAGTTGTAGCCTGCAAATAAAAATGAAGGGGAATCAACAAAACAAATGACAATTGAAGAAAAATTAGAAAAATATAGAGATGAATTTTTAGAATGTAAAACTCCAGAAGCATTTTTGGCATGGGGAAGAAAATGGAGAGAATTGATTACTGATGAAGAAATGGCTGACAAGGAAATGGTAGATTCTATTTTGGGAAAGGAATTCGAAGAACATATGTTATACATAATACATCTCATAGGAACAAGCCCGGATATGATAATTAATTAGTTGAGAATTTATAGGAAAAAATAGTAAAGTTAAAATATTTTAGAAAAAGAATAATGAAAGATATGAACGAAAAAAATATAAAATTAGAAGAAGAGTTTAAAAAATTAAAGTTTGAAATGTGGAAAGAAGCAAAAAAGATTCTTGAAACTGAATATCCAAGAAGAGATGGACAATTAGATGGAGAATGCACGGTTCAAATGGCAAAACTTCAAAAGAAATATAATATAAAAATAAATGAGTTAAGAGAAAAATATAAATAATATAACAACATAATTTTCTTAAATATTTATAAACGAGAAAAATGATGTGCAGATGTAAATCATAAAATAAGAATGTAGGAATGATGACGTATAAAAATGTCGGAAAAACTACATTCTTATTTTATAATTTGCACTATCGTACATTCTTAAAATTTACTATGAAAAGAGATGAGCAAAAAAACAAACAATAATATGTTATCATAGCATTGTGAGGTGCGAATATGAAATATAAAAATGCGAAAGATATTTTCCCGGATGAGATACTAAGAGAAATTATGAAATATGTAGATGGACAATATATTTACATACCGAAGAAGAAAGAAAATAACGATAAAGTTATAACAGAATACAGACAGGAAATAGACATAAGAAACTCAAAAATATATGAGCATTACCTTATAGGTATGAAGTATTCTGAAATTGCAAAAATGTATTGTTTATCAGAAAAAAGTGTTAGAAGAATAGTATTAAATGAAAAAAAGAAAATGGAGCAGAAACAAGTGAACGTACAACAGGTAATGACGAAATATGGTATTGAATGTGATATAAAACAAATTTACAGCACAGCTTGGAACATTGGTGATGAATTTGTTTTAAAAAAATATGTGAATTTTGAGGAATTAAAGAGAAATGTAGAAGTTTTGAGCATTTTGTATAGTGAGCAAATTCCAGTGCCTAAAATAATAGCCACTCCAAATAATGAAAAATATTTAAAAGATAAAGAAAATTATTGGCTTCTTACAACTAAACTAAAAGGATGCAATATAGTTAATGTTAATAAATGCAATGAACAATGGTTTTTCAAAATGGGCGAGATTATTGCAAGATTGCATCTGGCATTTGATGAATGTGAAGGAAAAATCAAATGTTGGAATAATAGTTTGTTAGGAGAAATGGAAAGCTGGATTAGAAAAAACATATATGAGTATGACAAAAAAATTATCGATAAAAACGAGTTTGAAGATATTATAAAAGAACTTAGATTGGTAGATAAAGATTTATCCTATGGGCTTATACATAGAGATGTACATTTAGGAAATTTTTTGTTTTATAACAATGAATTTTCAGGATACGTAGATTTTGATTTGAGTCAAAAGAACATCAGAATATTTGATTTATGTTATTTTATGCTTGGTTTATTATTAGAAGATGAAGAAAACAAAGTCGATGAAAAGCAGTGGTTTCAATATTTAAAAAACTTGGTAAAAGGATATGCATCTGTAATTCCAATTTCAACCATTGAGAGGGAAAGTATACCGTTAGTTATGGAATGCATAGAGTTACTGTTTGTAGCGTATTTCATAGGAGAAAAAGATGAGCGAGCCATGAGAGATTCGTTAAAACTGTATGAATTTTGTAAAGACAATTGCAATAAAATAAAAAGAAGTGTGCAGTTGTAAAATGTAGTACTTAGATGAATGTGTTAATAAAACAGGATTAATCGGAAAGATTAGTTCTGTTTTTTATTATTAACAGACTATTAAAAAGTATAAAAAACAGGAAATATTAATGAAAAAGAATATTAAATATGATTGACATAGGAAAAAATAAATTATATTATTATACTTAACAAAATAGAAAGAGATAATCTAAAATATTAAGGAAACAAAAATTATGCTATATGATTATATAATAAGTAATTATAAAGAAGGAGAACCTATATTTTTTTCAGATATTTTTATAGAAGGAGTCTCCCGTTCTGCTGTAAATCAGCAAATGAAGTCATTATGTAATAAAGGACTGATAAAAAAGTACGATAAAGGAATTTATTATATTCCAAAGAAGACGATGCTTAAAGCAACAGTTGGACCTAGTGCAGATATGGTGGCTCGATATCGCTTTGTTACAAAGGGTGAAGAAATATTTGGGTATTATAGTGGAAATTCTTTTGCAAATCAGTTAGGTATATCAATGCAGGTACCTAGAAAAATAGAAATTGTCAGTAATAATTCGAATTCATCTCCAAGGGAGATTGAAATTGGTGGTAGAAAGTTTTTGATAAGGAAGTCATCTATAGTTATAAATAGGGAGAATGTATATGTTTTGCAATTACTTGAATTGTTAAAAAATATAGAAGTTTATATGGACGGATCATATGATGAAGCAAGAGTAAAGATTGAGGAATATATTGATATTCATGATATACGAAAAGAAAGTGTGAACAGATATATAAGAGAGTTTCCTATTAATGTTTTTAAAAATTATTACGAATTGGGGTTGGACAATGTATTTGCACAAAGAAAATAAAGAACTATTTAGAGACATTATATCAATTGTTTCAGAGCGTAAGAATGTTACAACAGATATAGTAGAAAAAGATTATTATGTAACAATGATTTTATATTTATTATCTCAAAAAGAGATAGAGATAATATTCAAAGGAGGAACTTCTTTATCTAAAGCATATGGTGTTATTGATCGATTTTCTGAGGATATAGATATTACGTTTAAAGAACATTTGGGGGAGAGTAGAAGAAAAAAATTGAAGTATAACATACTGAAACCTATAGCTGAAGATTTAGAAATAGAAATAAAAAATTGGAAAGATATTGAAAGTGATAAAAACTATAATCATTATGATTTTTATTATAATTCTGTTAGTGATAATAGTAACTTTTCCGGACTGTCTCCTTTCATTAAGTTAGAAACAGCGTTGATGTCTTATTCTTTTCCAACGGAAAGAAGACAAATAAGTAATTACATATATGATACGCTAAAAAATGAAGAACCTGAGTTAATAAAGAAATATAATTTAATACCGTTTGAAATGAGTGTTCAATGTATAAATAGAACACTTGCGGATAAAATATTTGCCGTATGCGATTATTATTTGCATGGAAAAGCACAAAGAAACTCCAGACATTTATATGACATATTTAAGTTATTAAATTATGTTGAAATTGATGAAGAATTTATAGATGTAACAATGTCTATGAGTATTTCACCTTCTGAGTTTGAAAAAATTCAAACAATGGTATTTAATAAATCGCTTGAGTCAAAATTGAAGAATATGTTTAAACATAGAGCGGATGGACGTAGATTATATGCAAGAGAAAACATTGTTGAAGCAGCAATTTTAGTAGTAATAAAAGAACGCCCAAAAATTTATGATGAAGATGTTATTAATGGGGTTGTTCAATTAAGTTATAAAAAGGAGGTATGAAAAATGACTACACAAGAAAAATATTTAGTTTCATTTACAACTTCACATGTTATCAGTAGTTTGATATTTGCAAAAGAAATGAAATTTAATTTGCCATTTCTGATGTATGTTTTTATATTTGTGCCAGTGGCGATAATGATTGCATCGCATATATTATACAAACGAATAAAGTCAAAATTATTTTACATATTATCGTTTGTAATATTAGCAGGATGTATGGGTGCGTTTTGGATAAATGGAAATGTTACAAAAAACATATTTTTATACAAGCCGTCTTATGGTTGCATTGTGTATTTGATTATAATGATTGTAGCAGCAGTAGTTATGCCATTTACCAGTGAAAATGGATTTTTTGGAATTAGAATTCAGCAAACAATGGATTATCCTGAAGTTTGGAGGAGGACACATATATTTACTTCTGTATTGTTAAGTTTTGTAATTTTGCCAACAATTATTTCAATAAATCATGTTGAACAGACTTTAAGTTTTGTTATCTGTAATATCTTTTTGATTGGGCCGTTGATAATAGGGATTATTTACGCTGTAATTATTACAATACCAATTGAAAAAATAGAGAAAGAACAACTTGCAAAAGAACTTGAAAGGCAAATCAAGAAAGAGCAGGGATATCGTTAGAGAATTTTCACAATAATGTTAACAGAGAAAGTTAGAGAATGTCTATGGATGAATTATATTTCTATGATTGTAATTTAAATATAAAAAGTTTCGCAGGAATGTTGGAAAATCCAACACAATGCTATAAATTCTTTTGGCTTGATTCCATAATGCAGTTGGTTGCAAGAGGAGAAAATGAGTTTACATTTTTGGAAGTTTTTGCGGGCATGATAGCGGATGCATGGTATGCGGTAAAGGAATATCACTTGAGACTAGGTCCAAAATCAGTAGATGGTACAAGTTCTAATCTTTTGGAAAGAGCAGTAAATAAAATTAGCGAAAATGTGGATGTGAAAAATGATGAATCAAGGGATATTATCATTGAAAAAATAAAGTGCAACAGTAAATGTGTTAATTCTGAGATGCAGGACTTGGCGAAGAATGTACCGTATAGATTGCTTTCTTCGTTTGTGAAAGAGTTAGGTGGGAATAATCCATTATGGAGCAAGACTGGAAAACTTATTAGTTATTTTGAAATGATTAATAAGAAAAGATGTTTACTGTACACGATAGAGAATGGTAGAGGATTAACTAAAAAGGTTATTATAAATAAGTTGTGGAACAATTTTCTCATCGATAATATGGTTACAATCCGTGGCTGGATTAAGATGAAAAAAATTAAATATTTGCAGGATAGAAATCCGGGAGTTCCGGGACTTATTTATAAACTTGAATCGGAAAAAGACAAGGAAAGAAAACTTGAAAATGTTAGAAAGCTTTGGGACTGCGTAATAGATATTAATGGTGTTGGGTTTAAAGATATATATTCAAAGCGACATATAGAGAACAAATATGCGATAGATCATTTTATACCATGGTCATATGTTGCCAATGATGAATTGTGGAATTTGATTCCAATGGACGAAAATCTGAATTCTTCCAAGAACAATAAATTGCCGGACTGGGACGCTTATTATAAGAAGTTTTGTGATAATCAGTATATTTTAAATGAAACAATTCAGACAAACGAAAAGGCAAGAGAAAAATTTGAAAAATGTAAACAACACAATCTTAATTCAATTTGGCCTTTGGAAGAATTATACATACAGAAAATTGAAAAAGAAAGATTTTTCAATGTGCTTTATGGCAGACTTCATCCCATATATGAGTCTGCAATGACACAGGGATATGATATATGGAAAAATTGAAAGGAAAAACATATGAAAAAACGCTATTCGATGGTCTGCACGTTGTTTGGAGAGGATGCAGGAAATTGCAGTGCTAGATTATTCAAAGGTAGCATAAAAAGATAAAGCAGAAAGAGGAGTGGCTGTAGTAAGCCTATGATATGTAACGGCTCAGGCAGCTATTGCAGAAAGTGGGAAATAATCGTTTATGGTGTCAAAAGCCCCTAAACATCGGCAATTTCACAGTTTCTAAGGACTACTTGAAAGAGTACAAAAAGTTCGATAAAAACATGAAAAAAGCGGGTAAATGGGAAGACATCAACGTAACGATTACGGTTTGATAAAAATAATCAGGGAATCATACTTTTAAAGTATGGTTCCCTTTTTGTTATAGCGACGAGGCAAGTGGTCATCAGGCTTGCATGAATGAACATTTGCCGACTGCTAATCAGATACGAGATATGCATAGCGTATCTCGTATCTGTTAAAGGAAAAAATAAGAAAAATTATTAAATCCAGGTTATCAAAAGTAGATTAAGAAAATGGAAGTAGGTCTTTTGCAAGATACGCATTTGTATATACAAATACATTCTTGTTAGGAAGAATCCTAAAACCTCTATATCTTAATATCTCGCCTACCAGCTTAGTATATTCTATTGCTTTTTTAAAATCATACAGTGGAGGACAGCATTCCTACCTTGTTTATGTTAAAATTTTCTATGGGGCTATATCTTATTCTTTGTAGATGTGCATGCAGGGCGGTTTAATATAAAAAAATCAGTTGAAATATTATAATTGCTACAATAATGAAATATCAATTAAGCTATAGATATGGTAGAATATAGAAAATGATTTTGAATGGGATATAATAACGTGAATATGGCGTGATAAAATGTCAATGACTCAAGTGTTAAATGAAACATTATGTAACTCGTAATGTGCAAGAGTAAATATCGAGTTTGTAGAAAAGATAAGATTTGGTTTAGTTAATATACGCAATATAATGTAAGGGAAAATTATGAGGAGGATGTATTATGCTGAAAAATATAATTGATGAAGGACAGAAGTTTGATTTTGGAAAAACTTCTAAATTCTATGCAAAACATAGAGACATTTATCCAGAGGAGCTATTTGATAGATTACATAAAATTGGTATTGGAACAGAGGGAAGCCAGTGGCTTGATTTAGGAACAGGTACAGGTGTAGTTCCACGTGGTATGGCAAAGTATGGAGCTGATATTATTGCAACAGATATCTCAGAAAACCAAATTGCGGAAGCAAAAGAGTTATCTAAAGGAATGGATAATATCAGATACATTGTATCATCTGCAGAGGATATTAATTATCCGGATAATAGTTTTGATGTTATTACTGCTTTTCAGTGTTTTTGGTATTTTGATCCAAAAGTAATTGTTCCAAAGATTCGGTCAATGTTAAAACCTGATGGCATATTTTTGAAGGTGTATATGGGTTATATGAAAGAAGAAACGATCACACAAGATTCTAATAGTTTGGTAAAAAAGATTAATGGCTCATGGAATGGTGCATCAGCTTCAGTAAAGGATTTAACAACGCATTATTTTGATGAACCACAAATGGAAACTATGATTGTAGAGTTACCGTTTACCAGAGAAACATGGCATGGACGTATGATGGCTAGTCGTGGTGTTATGGCATCGATGAATGAGGAACAGATTGCGTTGTTTGATAGGGAACATCGAAAAATGCTTGAAGAAAAATATCCGGAAGAATTTACAATAAAACATAAGATTTTCTTGACCTGGTATAACATCAAAAAATAGCATTTTATAGGAATGTTAAAAAGGAATTAAAGATATACAAATTCATTAAAAAAATGTAAATAAACAAAAGAAAATTATATATAGAAATATATTCTGATACCAAGTTATGTTGAGAATATAGTTGGCTACGGTACCCCATAGACTAAAAGATTATATGAAAGAGGAGATTATGGAACTTTGGGATGCATATGACACAAATTTAAATAAAATTAAATATAAAACATTAGTAAGAGGTGAAGCTATACCAGATGGAATGTACCATTTAGTGTGTGAGGTTATTGTTAAACATACAGATGGTACATATTTGTTAATGCAAAGAGACAAAAATAAGCACTATGGTGAATATTGGGAAGCTACAGCAGGAGGTTCAGCACTGCAAGGAGAACTTCCGATTGATTGCGCAATAAGAGAATTGCGAGAAGAAACAGGAATATGTGAAACAAATTTAGTGGAGCTAGGAAGAGTTGTTCAACATAATAATCATTCAATATATGTTGATTATATTGTGATTACGGATTGGGACAAGTATAACATTACTCTTCAACAGGGAGAAACACAGGATTATAAATGGGTAGATAAAGATACTTTGAAAAATATGAAATCTAATGAATTGGTGACAAGAAGAATGCAGCTTTTTATTGAGGAATTACGATAATAGACAATAACAAAATTAAAGGAATATTTTATAAAAATAGTTAAATACGAAGATTAATATAGTGATGATATGATTTTTATGATATTAGAAGCCAAAAATGCTTTAGGACGAGTTCCGGGATTAAATGAGGATTTATTGAATATTAAGAAGAACTACTTGGATGTAGGAGATATGTTTTGGTTGGCTATTGATGAACAAGACAGAGTTAGTGGAAGTATTGGATATAATTCTATAAGAGACACCGATGAGGTTTGGCTGCATCGTTTGTTTGTAAAATATAATTTGAAAAGACAAGGTATTGGAAGTGCTTTGTTAGAAATGGCAGAAAATTATATAGCAAATCAAGGAAAGAAAGTGGTAAGAATTCATTTGGGAGGAGAAGGCTTTGAGGAATCAAAAATATTTTATCCCAAACATGGCTATGTGGAGTATCGGGAACGCTATATGATGAAGAATTTGTAGATAATAGCAAATTACTACGGTAGGAGAATTGAAGTTAGAGGAGTTTATAAATGGTAGAAGTAAAATTTTATGATAGTATAGATGATAAATTTCTAAAATTTGCAGTTATCATCTCTAAAACAAATGGTAAATGGATATTTTGCAAACATAAAGAAAGAGATACTTATGAAGTACCAGGCGGGCATAGGGAAAGTGGCGAAGATATTTTAGCTACTGCTAAGCGGGAATTGATGGAGGAAACGGGTGCGACAGATTTTACCATCAAACCAATCTGTGCGTATTCGGTTAAAGGACAAACAAATGTGATGGAAAATATAAACGATGAAACATTTGGCATGCTTTTCTTTGCAGAGGTATTTTCTTTTCAAGAAATACATAGTGAAATAGAGAAAATTTTAATTACGGATAACTTAGTTGAAAATTGGACTTATCCTTTAATTCAACCTCAATTAATTGAAGAAGCAAAAAACAGAGGATATTTATAAATAAGAATTGACCGAGCTCTTTGAGCGAGGAATGCTTCTTGTCCGAAGAGCAAGAAGATGGAATATAGAAAGAATTTAACAAATCGGAAGTTGTGGAGAGATTTCCTGAACTTTCCTTATTTTTCAAGGCTTACAGCCTCTTAGATAGTGAAATGATATGTATTTTCCCTTATTTTTGCCCTTATGCGGAATCCCGTTTTGCTTTTCTTGTTGGGTGAGCGTAAATATTCATTGTGGTACTGACATCATAGTGTCCTAACAGTTCCTGTACTGGTGCATGTGATTTATATTGGAATTCGATGCTATGTGAAAGACTGGATGGAAGAACGGGGATATTATTAAGAAAAGACGGACGGCCATCAAAAACAAGGCTGTCCGTTTTATGGATGAAAAGGAATTACATTAAAATATTGTTTTTAACATTTCAGCAAAATCTTCAATGTAGTATCCTGAATTATCCTTTCGCCAGAAGGCACAGTATGTTTTTCTGACAGACTCACCATTTCTGACGAGAGGAACTCGCTCAATGGTTGAATCAAACCATCTTCTTTTTGTTGTTTACCTATAATAACGATTGGAGTAGTCGATTATAGACACTGCAATCAAAAAAATCCGAAAATATATTTATCAACATTACATAAAAGTGTGTAGATGCACATAAAATGGGAATATATATTGAAATTCACGTCGTTCTGTGATAGAATCTCATTACTAAAAAGTGTGCAGATGCACGGAAAGGGGGAGCGTAACGATGGAGATTAAAAGAGACGCTTACCTACAGCAGCTGACCCTGCGAAAAGATAATGGAATGATAAAGGTGATTACCGGCATTCGTAGATGTGGCAAATCCTTTTTGCTGTTTACCATCTTTAAGAGATACTTACTGGAGAACGGCGTTGATGTTGATCATATTATTGAGATTGCATTGGACGGTATTGAAAATGAGGAACTAAGAGATCCTAAGGTGTGTTTCAAGTACATCAAAGATGCCATGAAAGACGATGGCAAATACTATCTGCTTCTTGATGAAGTGCAGTTTATGTCACAATTTGAGGAAGTGCTGAACAGCCTGCTCCGCATGAGCAATATTGATGTGTATGTCACCGGAAGTAATTCCAAGTTCCTGTCCAGCGACATTGTGACCGAATTCCGTGGCAGAGGTGATGAGATTAGAATCTACCCTCTCTCCTTTGCAGAGTTTTATTCTGTCTATGACGGCGATTATGATGATGCATGGGATGACTACATGATCTACGGAGGATTGCCGCAGATCGTAAGTTTCCAGAGCGAACGACAGAAAGCGGACTATCTGAAGAACATCTTTGCAAATGTCTATCTGAAGGATGTTATTGAAAGAAATAAGATTCAGAACGTGGATGAGATTGGGAATCTGGTTGATGTGCTTGCATCTGCAATCGGCGCACCGACCAACCCTTCAAAGATTGCCAATACCTTTGCCAGTGAGCGCCAGATGACTTATGCTAATAAAACCATCTCCAAGCATATCGACTATTTGACAGATGCCTTTTTGATTTCCAAGGCAAGCCGATACGATATTAAGGGCAGAAAGTATATCGGTGCAAATCTGAAATACTACTTTACGGATCTGGGACTGAGAAATGCACGTCTGAATTTCAGACAGCAGGAGCCTACTCATATCATGGAGAACATTGTTTATAACGAGCTGTTGATCCGTGGCTACAATGTTGATGTGGGTGTCGTGGATATCTTCGATAAGGATAAAGAGGGCAAACGTGTTCGCAAGCAGTTGGAGGTTGACTTTGTGGTGAATCAAGGAAACCAGAGATACTATATCCAGGTTGCATATGACATGACTTCGGAAGAAAAACAGACGCAGGAGTTCAATTCTCTGCGTAATATCCCGGACTCTTTCAAGAAGATCGTCATTGTAAATGGCAGCAAAAAGCCTTGGAGAAATGATGAAGGTTTTGTCATCATGGGAATGAAGTATTTCTTGCTGAATGCGAATAGTCTGGAATTTTAAGCCGATTTGAGTTGTTGCTGTGGTGTTGTTCTATTTCAAAAAAGAGTGAAATGATATAAATAAGGCCAGCCGATGTGGTAGCATTTATGTGGGAGTACATTAAAGTACCGGAGGATTCAAGAGAAAAAGTTAAGAATCTGTTTAAAGATGCAAATGAAAATGGAGTAAAAATAAGTCATTAGGCACCAACACTGTATGATGTTGTTCCGAAAAAAGAAATTGCTTAATTTGAAGAGCTTATGCGCAAAACCATAGCTGACATTGTATCAGAAGCCAGTAGCGTTGCCTGTTGGGTGTATGCGCAGAAATATGTGAAGCACAAAACCCTAAACGAAATGCTGCAAGAATTGCCAGACGTAAGTCAATTCATCCTAGCTATGGATACCTGGTTTGAAAAACTGATGGAGAAATAATCTGGGAAAATAGTTTAAAGTTTACATGTTATGATCATGTATGAAGTTGGAACAAAATAAAAGAATTGTGCTCTACTATTGTTCAAGAAAAAAACTCATTGACATATTTCAATCTATTTAGGAGGATAACAGGATGATATTAAAGTTATTGAAATAAAAGATTATATAAAAAATCCAAAATCGAATGGTTATCGAAGCTATCATATGATTGTTGAAATACCAGTATTTTTTGCTAAGGGTAAAACACCTATGCGTGTAGAATTACAGATTCGAACCAATGGTATGGATTTCTTGGCAACATTGGAACATCAACTTCGCTATAAAAAAGGAATTGAAGAAATGTCTGGCTATGATGAGATAAGTGAAGAATTACTTCATTCTGCAAGAGCTATCATTGAAGCAGATAATGAAATGCAGAGAATAAAAGACAAAATTGGTATGTTACACGAAATTTAGGGAGAAAACTGAGCAAGTAGGAAGGTGGAATATATATGAAACAAGATACTTTAGAGGGCAAAGCAAAAACAAAAAATGGGGTAAAACGGCTGTGTTTTTCCATAATCTGCATTCTTCTGGAAGTGATTTTTATTATTACTATCGTAACACGCTTGAATGAATATGCAGAAATCATAAATTTATTTACAAGGATTTTGAGTGGGATCTTGGTTTTGGGATTGTACGCATCAAATAAGACATCCTCTATGAAAATGCCTTGGGTCATCTTAATTCTAATTTTCCCAATTATGGGTGTAGGCCTGTATTTGTTGATTGGTTTGAATGGTGGCACACATAAAATGCGTGCGCGATATGCAGAAATTGATAGCAAATTGTTACCAATGCTTCCGGACAGTCAGGAGTGTTTGAGCAGAATAAAAGAAACAATTCCGAAAGCAGGAAATATAGCAAGTTACATACAAAGAAATTCGCAGTATCCAATCTATCAGAATACGGATATTGTATATTTTGATGAAGCAGTGAAAGGATTAGAGGCACAGCTTAAGGATTTGGAGAAAGCACAGAAGTTTATCTTTATGGAATATCATGCGATAGAAGACGCTGAAGCATGGCATAAGATTCAAGATGTTCTGGAAGAGCGAGTAAAAGCAGGTGTGAAAGTTAGAGTATTCTACGATGATATGGGTTCTATAGGCTTTATTAACACAGATTTTGTGAAAAAGATGGAGGCAATGGGAATTCATTGCCGTGTATTCAATCCGTTTGTGCCAGGTTTAAATCTGTTTTTGAACAATCGTGATCATAGAAAAATAACAGTTATTGATGGAAAAGTCGGATTTACAGGTGGATATAATCTAGCAAACGAATATTTTAATTACACACACCCGTATGGACAGTGGAAAGATACAGGTATTCGTTTAGAAGGAGATGCTGTTCAGTCGCTTACGGTGACATTTTTGGAAATGTGGAATGCAGTAAGTGATAAGGATGCTAATGATTCTGATTTTAGTAAATACCTTTTCCACTATGATTATGCGGCACAGCAAACTGGGTTTGTTCAACCTTATGCAGACAGCCCTATGGATAATGAGCAAGTAGGAGAAGAAGTTTATATCAGTATGATAAATAAAGCTGAAAAATATTGTTGGTTTATGACTCCATATCTAATCATAACAGATGAAATGACGCATGCGTTATGTCTGGCTGCTAAGCGAGGGGTAGACGTAAGAATTATCACACCTGGTATCCCTGATAAAAAATTCATTTATAATATAACTCGTTCTTTTTATCATGGATTGGTTAAACATGGTGTTCGTGTTTATGAGTGGACTCCTGGTTTCTGTCATGCAAAAATGAGTGTGGCAGATGACTGTATGGCAACTTGTGGAACAATTAATCTGGATTATCGAAGTTTATATCACCATTTTGAAAACGGCTGTTTTATGGCAGATTGTCAGGCAGTTGTGGAAATAAAAAATGATCTGATAAGAACGATGGGAGAATGTCGTGATGTGACAGACCAATATCAAACCGGACGAAGTGCATATTTGCGACTGGGACAATTATTTATGAGATTATTTGCTGGATTGCTATAAGAATCTGATGAAACGACCTTTCAAAAAACAGTTGATTTAGAAGTTAACTGTTTTTGAAAGGCCGTTTTTGCTATATCTAACAGTCTGTTGTACAAAGAAGATTTTGCATTGATGAAAAAACAAACCTTGTTGAGGTTAAATTGAGATTGACTTTGTATTGTATAAGTATGAAATAAAAAGGAATTAGGTGATGTACAATGAAAAAGTATAAAATATGTAAAATCCTTCTTGTTATACTGGCAATTTTTTTATGTGTGGCTTTTTATGAATTGCTCGGAATCTGCATTGCATATAAAAAGCAGCCGGAAGTGTCCAATACAACCAAAAAAGAAACAAAAAATGGTTCGTGGAACGAATGCAGTGAAAATACGGAACGTGCAGTGATCATAGAAAAGAATCCAGAAGCGCTTTTACAAAGAGTGCGTTTGATCCAGAATGCAAAAGAGGAAATTATTCTTTCTACTTTTGCATTTAAATCCGATGAAAGTGGAAAATTAATCTTAGGAGCACTGCATGATGCGGCAGACAGAGGTGTGCATATTCGTCTGTTAGTAGATGGAATGGAGAGCTGGATTGATATGGAAGGGAATCCGTATTTCTATGGATTATCTTCCCATGAGAATGTTGAAATTAAACTGTATAATAAAGCCAACCCGTTGAAACCATGGAAAATGATGGGTAGAATGCATGATAAATATTTGATTGCAGATGGTAAGACATATATTCTTGGCGGAAGAAATACATATAATTATTTCCTGGGGGATTTTCCGGGACATAAGAACTATGACAGAGACGTGTTGGTTGTTTGCAATGAACCTGAGAAAGAAAATTCAGTTAACCAGTTGTTAGATTATTTTGAAACTATATGGGATCAGGAAGACAGTGGTTATTTTCATAACAATAAAAAACTGGCAAATAGAAAATCTGTAAAGAACGCAGTTTTAGAGCTGCAGAACGGCTATCAGAAATATTTTGAAGAGAATAAGGAAAGAATCTGCGATACCGATTATACGGACGAAACTTTTGAGACAGAAAAGATTGCATTAGTGTCAAATCCTATTCACACAGGTTCCAAAGAACCAGTAGTGTGGTATCAGTTGGGAGAATTGATGAAAAATGCAAAAAATCGTGTGAAGATCCACACGCCATATATTATCTGTAATGATATGATGTATAATACATGGGAGGAGATTGCAGAGAACGTTTCAGATTTTTCTATCATGACAAATTCAGTTGCGAATAATGGGAATCCATTTGGGGCTGCCGATTATGCGAAAAACAGAAATAGAATCTTAAGTACAGGAATTAATATCTGGGAATATGAAGGCGGTTATTCATACCACGGAAAAAGTATTTTGATTGACGATGATCTGTCTGTAATCGGTTCCTTTAATATGGACATGAGAAGTGCATATCTGGATACGGAACTGATGCTTGTAATTCGCAGTAAAGATATTAATAAACAGTTGGAAGAGGGCATGATGGAATATGAAAGAGTGTCCCGCCAGGTATTGGAAGATGGAACCTATCGTGATCCATATCATGTAGAGCCAATCGAATTAACAAAGAAACGTCAGAGAAAAATATTTTTGGTACAGCATCTGCTTGGATGGGCAAGGTATCTGTTTTAATAAGGAGGAAGGAAAACGTGTTTCAAATATTGATTGTAGAAGATGATAAAGAATTAAGCCATCTATTCCAAAAAGTGCTTGAGAAGAATGGATATCAGGTCAAAAGTGCATCGGATGGAGCACTGGCATTAGAAATATTGGATAAAGAGTATATTGATCTGATCATTTCCGATATTATGATGCCGGTTATGGATGGTTATGAACTGGTGTCGGAACTCCGTTCAGCAGGGTATCAGATACCGGTACTTATGATCACTGCGAAAGGTTCCTTTGATGATATGCGCCAGGGATTTCTTTCGGGAAGTGACGATTATATGGTAAAACCGGTAAATGTGAATGAAATGGTTTTAAGAGTTGGAGCACTGCTTCGCCGTGCACAGATACTGAATGAACACAAAATTGTGATCGGTTCAACAGAGTTTGATTATGATGCAATGACGGTTACAACTGATAAGGAAAGTCTTGTTTTGCCTAAAAAAGAATTCCTGCTTTTATATAAGCTTGCAGCTTCGCCAGGCAGAACATTTACAAAACAACAGTTGATGGATGAAGTATGGGGATACGAGACGGAGGCAGACCCACATACGATAGAGGTACATATAGGAAGAATAAGAGAGCGTTTTAAAGATAACCCTGATTTTGAAATCGTAACAATGCGTGGAATTGGATACAAGGTGGTGAAAAAATAATGGAACAAAAGAAAGAAAAAGGATTGCGGATCCGATCCTGTCTGACTGGTGCAATCTGGCTGGCACTTGTATTTTCAACAGTCATATCTGCTTTATTATTTGCTTTTTTGAATCATTTTTTTAATCTGCCGGGCAGCATACCTGTGCTTGGCTGGCTTTTGATTTTCAATACATTGATTGCAGGACTGATCACTTCCTTTATTAATGCAAAGTTACTGGAACCAATTACCAGACTTAGTAAAGCAATGAAGGAAGTTTCTCAGGGAGATTTTGAACAGCATTTGGAAACGAACAGCCGTATAGCAGAAGTTGGAGAATCTTATCAAAGTTTTAACGTTATGACAAAAGAACTTCGTGCAACAGAGGTGTTGCAGATGGATTTTGTATCTGATGTTTCTCATGAGTTTAAGACCCCGATTAATGCCATTGAAGGATATACAATGCTGCTTCAGGGAGAAGAACTGTCTCCGGATCAAGAGGAATATGTAGAAAAAATCTTATTTAACACCCAAAGACTTTCCGGATTGGTTGGTAATATTTTGCTGTTATCCAAGTTAGAGAATCAGAATATACCAATGAAAAAAACAGAATATCGTCTGGATGAACAGATCCGCCAGGCATTTCTTTCATTGGAAACAAAATGGACAGAAAAAGAAATTGGTTTTCAGGTAGAATTGGAGGAAGTTAAATATACTGGGAATGAAGGACTTTTTATGCATATCTGGATAAATCTTTTGGATAATGCGATTAAGTTCAGCCCTTCAAAGGGGACAATTACGATGTTTCTGAAACAAGAACAGGATTCTGTTAAGTTCATTCTGGAAGATGAAGGACCAGGAATAGAGGATGATGTAAAATCCAGAATATTTGACAAGTTCTATCAGGTAGATGGATCTCATAAAGCAGAAGGAAATGGCCTAGGTCTTGCACTTGTAAAACGGATTGTAGATAGTGCCGGAGGAACAATCAAAGCAGAAAACCGTGAATATGGTGGATGCAGATTTGTTATAGAGCTGCCAAAGCAGAAAGATGAGATTATATAGTTTTAAGATAAATTAGAAGATGGGAGGATTTATATGACATTTTATCAGGAGTTGCAGTTAAATCAGGCAGGTTCTAAAAACCTGTTGAAAAAGAGTGAAACACTAAAAGAAAAATTATATCATATGTGGGTATATCTGGTGAAGATAGCTGTTACAATGGCATTTTGTTTTTTCTTTGTTAGTATTTTCAGCATCCTATTTGGAAAGGAGAACAGCATTGTAGGTGTAGTAGTCTTATTATGTCTCATGGTGTTTAGAAATGCGGATCTGGGGATCCACATCGGACAATCTACGATGCTTTTGGCTTTGTTCTTTGTAATTATGACTGTATGTCCGCATTTAGCAAATCAGTTTTCACCGGTATTGGGAATGCTGTTAAATATTGCGGCACTGGCTGTGTTGATTCTGTTCGGATGTCATAATCCATTCATGTTTAATCAATCTACATTGGTTCTTGGGTATCTACTGCTATATGGTTATGATGTTACGGGAAAAAGCTATCAGATGCGATTAGTCGGAATGGCTTTAGGTGCAGCACTTACCTGCTTCGTATTTTATCGAAATCATAAAAACAGAACCTATAAAAGAAATCTGAAAGATCTGATACAAGAATTTGATATCATTTCTTCCAGAACAAAATGGCAGATATGTCAGATTTTATGCGTACCGATAGTCCTTTGCATTGCAGAACTTTGTAATATGCCACGTGCAATGTGGGCTGGTATTGCGGCCATGTCCACGATTTTGCCGTTTATGGAAGATATGCACTACAGAGTCCGTAAAAGGATTGTCGGAAATATTGCAGGTGTTATATGTTTTACAGTATTATATTTTCTGCTTCCTTCGTCAATCTATGCATATATAGGAATTCTTGGTGGAATCGGTGTAGGATTTTCAGCACAATATGGCTGGCAGGCAGTATTTAACACATTTGGTGCTTTAGCCATTGCTGCAGAGACTTATGGACTACAAGGAGCGGTTAGTCTTAGAGTGATTCAAAATGTTTTTGGTGTTGTGTTTGCTTTAGCATTTTGTGTTATATTTTATTGGTTTATGTCTAAAAAAAACGGTTCATGCGGGACTCAATGTACGCTTTAATGAAGAAAAACAGATTACTTCTGATAACGAAATTCAAAAGTGGGCGAAACAGATTGTAAAATAGTACTCTTAGCGGAACTAATCAGGTGATAGGTAACATTTACTTCAGGATCAGTTAAGGGAATCCGTTTGTGTTATACTGTTTTATAGATTTTTCTTGCCCTTGTATTTGCCCTTATCAGAGTTCATAAACACTGATGGGACGATATAACACAAGGGAAAAAATAAGGGAAAGCTCACCTGCGACAAATCCAGTGCTTTCAAGGGTTTGCGGAGAATTTAATAACAAAATATAACAGTTATTAAATCTCTTAAAACAGGTGAAATCTCAATCGGAAGTTATGGAGGTGAAAAATGTATTTCACAGACGAAAAAGACTATATTATGCGAATGATAAAAGAAATGGTAAGAGTATTATTTTCTTTAATGTTTGGGAAAAAGTATGTTTCTGTTGAACTTGAAAAAGAAAATAAATATGAAGTATCAGGGAAAAATTTGAAAGATTTTCTTGATATGATTGATTCAGGGCAAATTAACGAAGCGGAGAATATACTTTTAGATAACATTGATTATACAAATAATGATGATGTTATGGCGGCAGCTCTTTTCTATCAATACCTTAGTGAGAAAGATAGTGAGTTTTTGATTAACAACAATTATACAAAAGAAGAAGTACTTTCTGGTTTTAAGCAATTACTTGTGCAGTCAGAATATAATAATTTGTTATATATGATTAAGGATGATGAGTAATGCAGAATTTTCGACTTGTGGACTTTAACAACTCGGAATTTGGTGGGAGGTGTTATACAAATGAAACTGGCAGACTTATCAACTGGACCAGACTGGGTAGTATATGTTGGATTTATAATATTTGCTGTATTTTCCATAGTTTTGATTTCTGGACATGGAAGTTGGTTAATTTCCGGATATAATACAGCTTCAAAAGAAGAAAAGGCAAAATATAATGAAAAAAAGCTATGCAGAACAATGGAAATTGGAATGTCTGTCATAGCAATTCTTCTATTAATTATGGGAGTGTTTGAAAATATTTTACCGGCATTTTTTGTGTATATTGCATTGGGTATTATTTTAGCTGATGTTGTGATAATTATTGTCTTGGGAAATACAATATGTAGAAGGTGACAAAATCCAGTTTGAGAGCTAATAAAATGAGTAGAAGAATAAAAAGTTAGTGAGGTTTAACATGAATAAAATAAATAATACATCAGTTGTAAAACAGCAGTATGCTAATGCAAACAATTTAAATACAAGAATATCTATTCACGATAAATATTCAACAAACAAAATGGGTTTTGGAAACTGGATAATGTCTAATTATAGAATTGATGAGAAAATGAAAGTTTTAGAACTAGGTTGTGGAACAGGAGATATGTGGAAGAATAGCCAGTCTTTGATTAAAGCTTGCTCAAAACTAATACTTTCTGATTTTTCAGAAGGAATGGTAGCAACAACAAAAAGCAACATAGGAAACTATGAAAATACCGAATATAAGGTTATAGATATTCAAGAAATCCCTTACGAAAATGAGACATTTGATGTTGTTATAGCAAACATGATGTTATACCATGTGCCAGATATTGATAAAGGTATGAATGAGGTGCGACGTGTATTAAAGAAAGGTGGACATTTTTACTGTGCAACATATGGAGAACATGGAATTATAGAATATCTTTCAAAAATTCTTTCTGAATATGGTGTTCAAAACAATATAAATAAGAACTTCACACTTCAAAATGGATATGAGATATTAAGTAAAACATTTTCTAAAGTTGATAAATTAGAATATATAGATTCGTTAGCAGTTACTAATGTAGATGATATGATAGATTATATTTACTCCCTGTCGAGTATGACAACTTTGAATGATGTACCAAAACATATAATAAAAGACGTACTAATGCAAAATATGACAAATGGAATATTAAATGTACCAAAGGAATATGGAATGTTTGTTGCATCATAGAACATAATTATTTCAAAGTAGTAGGATTAATATAATAAGAAATATTTGCTTAGAAAAATGAAAGGGTAAAAGAAATGTGGGTATCAAAAATTACAGAAGAAGATTTAAGTAATGAAATAATAGATAAATTATTATTTGAAGGCATAGTGGATACAGGAGAAAATATTGATTGTATTATTGTTTTAGGAAGTACAAAGGCATCAAAATATAGAGTTCCAGTAGCAGTGAAAGCCTATAATTCAGGCAGAGCAAACAAAATAATATTATGTGGCGGTGCTTTAAAAAAATTTCCGGATGAAGAAAGTACTGAAGCTGAGCATATGTATAAAAGGGTTTTGGAATTAGGTGTGCCAGAGAAAAATATTATTTTGGAGAATAAATCACAAAGTACAGTGGAAAATATTCTTTGTGCATTAGTAGAATTGCAACGTGCATTTTGGTTGAATAGAGTAAAAAAAGTATTGTTAGTAACAAGTACATATCACATGAGGCGCAGCTTAGCAATTGCAAGGTACTTATTTCCAATACATATAGATATAGTTCCCGGTCCTGCGGATGATAATAATACAAATCGTGATACTTGGATGAATACACCAAAGGGAAGAGAAAGAGCAAAGAGAGAAGCTTTGAATATTGTTGGATGCGTAAAAAATGGTGTTATTCCAGATTTTGAAATATAGGTTGAAATTAGTGAGGAGGTAAAAGCTATCATATGAAGAACAATCAGCAACAGTATATTGAATATGTTATGCGATTTGCGGAAAAAAATAAAAGTCACATTTGGTTAAGTGGTTCTTTTTTTGCATAGAACTGCTACATTGTTCTTTGATGTAGATATAAGTACCTTTTGTAACACGGAAAATTTGAATGAACTGATTTATGGTTATGGAAAACCTGTGTATATATCATTTACCCATAAACCATTAGGCATACTTATCGTTATATATGAAGATGGAGTAACTGTTGATTTGGAAATAATCGAAAAAATAGATATTTCAAACAGTGAATTCTTCCATACTGATGATATTAAGTTATACGATTACAGTAGAAATGAAAAATTATGTAAAGAGTTTGCTTTAAGAGATGATATGCACTATCAAATCTCTCGTTTGTTTCATCGTAGTTTGATTAAGTTCTTATCGGGCAAACAGGATATAGGTGTAAGCATAGCAAACGAGGTGGCTACATTTATTAATTGTAATATCTTTATTAATAAAGCTTGTTACAGGAATAACATTATTGAACTTTTGAAAGTTTTTAATGAACAGTATAAATTACCATTAGAATACTTAGCTATTTTGTGTGAATTGATAGAGGAATTGGATGAAAAAATTGTCCGTAAATCAAGTAAACGAATCCCAAGTTGTAGAGTTGGATAATTATGAAATATAGAGGTACACAGATGTTTGAAGATATAAAGAATAGTAGTGATTGGCAATCTGTTGATAAGGTTTCAAAGGGATGGTCAAGCGATAGTAAATACTTTATTAAAACAAAAGAAGGAAAGATGCTATTGCTTAGAATATCAGATATGGAACAATATGAAACAAAGAAAAAAGAATATGAGATTGTAGAAAAATACTCAAAACTTGGATTTTTAATGTCTCAACCAATTGATTTTGGAATTTGTAACAATGGAAAAAACGTGTATATGTTGCTTACTTGGATTGAAGGTAAAGATTTAGAAGAAGTATTATCTGACTTGACAGAAGAACAACAATATCAGCTTGGAAGACAAGCAGGAAAGATTTTAAAGAAAATACATTCAATAGATGTTGATATAAATGACATTCCAAAAGATACAAAGAAATCGAAGAAGTTGCAGCAATTATCACGTTATGAAGAGTCACACGTTCGTATTGATGGTGATGAAATTGCAATTAAATATGTAAAGGAAAATATCGACCTAATATGGAAAGAGAAACCTGTATATATGCATGGGGATTATCACCCGGGAAATCTTATTTACACAGATAATGGTTTAATTGGTGTAATTGATTTTAATCGTTGGGAAGTTGGTGACCCTTATGAAGAATTCTATAAACTTGAAAGTTTTGGAATTGAAAACAGCATTCCGTATTGTATCGGACAAATAGATGCATATTTTGATGACCAAATACCAGAAGACTTTTGGAGTACACTTGCAGTGTATGTAGCACAGGCTTCTTTATTTTCAATTAAATGGGCAGAGAAATTTGGGCAAGAAGATATAGATAGTATGGTAGTTAGATGCCGTATGGCACTTGATGACTACGACAATTTTGAAACGTATATACCAAAGTGGTATACAGATAAGTATAGGAATAACTTTAAAAAGAAGGAGATGAAATAATAAACTATGGAAGGCACATATGTAAAGAATTTGATTTGTAAAGTTATTGATAAATCAGAAAGTAATAATTGGGATAATGCTGTAATGGAGTGGAAAATTATTGATTGCGAGGAAGATGAAAATGCTCTGAAATATGCATATGTGGAAAAGAGAATATAAAGTATTTATATACTATTAAAAATATGTATAATGGAAATATTTTATATCCGGTAGGAAGTTCGTGTATTACGAAATTTGATAGAAAAGACTTAAGAGAAAAAACATCTTTAATGGAGTCACAGTTTAAGCTGTTGCATGCGGTAGAAGAAGGAAAATTCTTATCACTATCTGTTGAATTATTTTCGCGTAAATTGTTATTGTGGTTATACGAAGAAGGGGCAATTTATAGCAAGTGGTGGAGAAGATGAGGATGAAACTATAATAATATCTGCAAAACGAGAGGCATATGAAGAAGCAAACATAGGTATGGATTGTAAGTATTCTGTACTTGATACACAAAATGGCATACCAACATACTGTTTTAAAGAAGCAAGAAAAATATGGGGTGAAAATTGTTTGGTTTTTCCTGAATATACATTTGCTGTTAGGATGGATACAACAATTTTGGAATTGTCTCAAGAGCATACGGAATATGAATGGGTTGATTACAAAACCGCATTAAAAAAACTTAGCTATGATAGTAATAAAACTGCGTTATGGGAATTAGATAGTAAAATTAAATTAGGAACATTAAATTAAGAATATTTATATTATGATTTATATACAACAAAATTGTAGTGCGTTACAGTTATAAGCTGGTCATAAGCTCCAGATTTTGAAATATAGGCTGAAAATTAGGGCTATTAGCAAATAGTAAATGACGAAGAATCTAATAAGCCAACTGGTATTATTCTTTGCACTGATAAAGATTCAGTGGTTGCAGAATATGCTTTAGAAGGATTGGCAAGTAATATTTTGCATCAAAATATATTTATTATATTACCAATAAAGAACAACTCATAACGGAGATCAAAAAAGTGATAAATCAGTGGAGTAAAAATAAAAGATACAAAAAATGGAAGAAATTGCATATGTATTGCTCGACATTATTATGATAGGTTGTGTAAAATAGATTGTGTGGATATACTGGATTTAGCTATCGAAAAACTTTATGCTAATGCTGATGAATATGGTGTTACATCAAATATATGTGGAATAGTTAAATCGATTGATGATTATCAAATCAAAGAAAGAAATTATGATTTAGTAATGGCGGTATCATCTTTGGAACACGTAGATTCAAAAGAAACCTTTGTTAATAAATTGCGGGAAATAGAACATGGCATCCGCAAAAATGGCATTGTATGTTTAGTTGTAAATTCAAATATAAAAGAGTTTGACAAGAAAACAGGAAATGAAATACTTCCACAATTTGAAGTATGCTTACCTACAGAAGAAATGCAAAGGATTTTTGAAAAAGCTTTTAGTGAATGGACAGTATTAAAATCTACTGTGGTGGATCAGCAATATGATATTCCGAGAGATAGTGGAATATGTGAATTGAAAACAAGTGTAGTTACTTTTGTAGCAAAAAAAGGATAGAGATAAAATGGTTAAGGCACTATTGCAGAAAAAAATCAGTATCAAGAAGTGGCAAAGGAGAATAATACATATGGAGAATAAACTAATAAACACTGGTCAAAATAGTATTATGGATAATTTTATTGAGACAGATGATATATTAAAAGACATGCGACAGATTATTGAATCCTCACAGAGAGCTGCACATCAGGCAGTTAATATGACTCTTGTGTAGAGAAATTGGATGATGGGTTATCGGATCGCCAGTGAGGAATTGCATGGTGAAAAGCGGGCAGAGTATGGAAAAGGTTTTACAAAAGCAAATCTATAAAATTTTTATTCATTTTATAAAACTTATCCAGAGATTTTCCACTCAGCGAGTGGAAAATCTCAACCGATATTATCATGGACATATTATCGCATTTTATTACAAGTAAAAGATGAAAAGGCACGTGAATGGTATGAGAAAGAAGCACTTCAACAAGCATGGAGTGTTAGAACATTACAACGTAATGTTTCTTCACAGTACTATTACCGTATGCTTCAGACTCAAAAGAAGGATCTTGTAGAAAATGAAATGAATGAACTAACCAAGGAATATTAGAATGATAAGTTAGAATTTATAAAAAATCCGGTTATTGCAGAATTTTTAGGTATGGCTTCAAATACAGATTTTACTGAAAGTGATTTAGAAAATAGCATTTTGTCTAATTTACAGAAGTTTTTGATGGAATTAGGGAAAGGGTATGCTTTTGTGGCAAGACAGCAACATATTCATACAGAAAAGCAGGATTATTATATTAATCTTGTTTTCTATAACTATATTCTCAAATGTTTTGTACTAATAGATTTGAAAACGCAGAAAATTACACATCAGGATGTAGGTCAGATGGATATGTATATTCGGATGTATGACGAACTTAAACGTAGTGAAGGAGACAATCCTACGATTGGAATTGTCCTCTGTTCTGATACAGATGAGGACGTTGCAAAGTATTCTATTCTTCATGGTAATGAACAGCTGTTTGCATCAAAATATAAGTTATACTTACCAACAGAGGAAGAATTAAGAGCAGAGATTGAAAATCAGAAAACAATGTTTTATTTGCAACAACAGGAAAATGACGAGTAGTTTTATTAAAGTATAGAAATACTAATGAGTTACTATATTTTGCAAATGTATATTTGAAAAGGTTATTATCAGGTTGGGACCCCGTGCCCCAACTATTTTTTTTATTATTTCTAAATAATAAACCATAGAGGATGTATTTTTCTACAAAAATAGAATTCTAGTAATTAAATAAACAGGCATTTTGTAGTATAATATTTATATATAAACTGGAACGAAAAATTGAAAGGAAAAACATATGAAAAAAACGCTAAAGACACTAATGTTAATTGCAATAATTGCAATGGGAATTAATTTGACAGAGGCAAAAGCCGAAACTTCGGGAGAGATAACAGTACCGGAAACGACAGTACAAGAAGCAACAACGTTACCGGAAACGACTACACCTCAGGAAACAACAGTAATAGCGGAAACAACTACGCCGCAGGAAACAACAACAATACCGGAAACAACTACAACAAAAGCAGAAGAAACAACAACTGTACAGCCGACAACTAAACCGGATGTGGACACAACAGGAAAGAACGTGAAAAAAGGTGGCTACGTAAAGAAGAATGTTTCTGCATATAATTTGAAATTAGAGAAAGTGACAGAAGTTGAAAAAGGTGTTCGTTATTATGTTTATAAAGAATGTAATAATGGATATTCATTAATTAAAGTGGGAAATCAGGAATTATTAGTTGAAACGAAATATATTACCTACAAATGTAATGCTAAAAAAATAGTAAATACATCAGATAAAAAATATTCATACTCAGATATGAAAGTAGATTTAAAGAAATTAGAGAAAGCATACGGTTCAATATTAAAAGTTGATATTGCAGGAAAAAGTTTGGATAAAAGAAATTTATACTATGTTACATTGGGGAATGCTAAAGCAAAGAAAACGGTTTATGTAGAAACATCCGTGCATGCAAGAGAGTATATGAATACTAAATTTATGATGAAAGTTATTGAAGATTATTGCAGAGGATATGATACGAAAAAATATAAAGGAAAAAAATATAGTACAATCTTTAATAATGTTAAATTAGTAATTATGCCAATGGTAAATCCGGACGGAGTAACAATCAGTCAGTATGGACCTAAAAAAATAAGAAATGCTAAGTTACGTGAAAATCTTTATAAGATAGCAGGCGGAGTTGATTTCAAAATATGGAAAGCAAATGCCAGAGGTATAGATATAAATAGAAATTACGCAGAAGGTTTCGACAGAGGTGGTGCAAAAACACCAGGACATAAGCAGTATGCCGGTAAAACACCTATATCTGAAATGCCGGTAAAACACCTATATCTGAACCGGAAACCAAGGCACAGGTATCGGTAGTAGAGAAAGTTAAACCAGATGTAGTAATTTGTTATCATCAGGCAGGTGAAGTTATGTATCATCTTAATCACACAAAGCTTAGCAATATGCTTTATTCCATGACACATTATACTCACATAATAAGTGGGCAGACTCATTATGGAACATTCAGTGATTATCTTGATGCCAGAAATATACTAAATTGTACATTAGAAACAGGATTAACACCGGCACCTGTAAAAAACAGCATGTATAAGAAAATATATAAGACAAATAAAGATGTATTAGTAGCGGTTGCAAAAATGTATTTATAATAAAAAGGCGAAGTCCGGATTCTTTAGGATTTCGCCTTTTCTGAAAAAATATAAGAGGTTAAACAATAAATGGGTTAATTTGATTTGAGAAAAATTCCCCGCTAAATTTATTTGCACTTAATAAATATCTATCAGAGTAAGTAAGAAAGGTGGTAGTATATGAACAGAAATACAATAAAAAAAATAATTGCATCAGGACTGATTATAGTAACAACAGTTGTATTTGCAGAAATTAATAATAACGGACTTAAAATGCCGGGTAATATTGCATTTAATTCTATAGTAGAAGCAGAAGAAATTTCTACAGGTAATACAGAGGCCGTAAAAGAAGATAAAAGTAAAGTCTTGCCGGAAGTTAAAAATTATTCCCTTAAGCAAAGCAATATTAATATATTATCAGGAAAGCCGGGAAATGTTACAGTTTCGTGGACTAAAAATAGTAAGGCTAATGGATATCAGATTCAATATTCTACAGACCAAAATTTTGTAAACTCAAAAATTAAAACGATAAAAGGTCAAAATAAAAATTCTACAAAACTTGCTAAATTAAATAGTAAGAAAAATTACTATGTAAGAGTCAGAGGATATGCAAAGAAGGGTAGAAGTAAATATTATTCAGACTGGAGTAGCTGTGCTGAAATAATTTCGTGGAATTCTAAATGGGAATTTGCAAGTTATTCAAAAATGCATACAGATTCAGCTGTTTTATATTTTTCAAGAGCATCAAAGGTTAAGAACAAAACTGTTTGCATAAATGCAGGACATGGAACTAAAGGTGGTGAAAGTGTTAAGACTTTATGCCATCCTGATGGTAGCGCTAAAGTAACCGGCGGAAGTACTTCGCAGGGAGCAATAAGAGCTACATCAATTAATGGTGGAACTACTTTAAATGACGGGACACCTGAAGCAAAGGCTACATTAAATTTGGCAATGATAGTTAAGCAGAAACTTTTAAAAGCAGGATATAATGTTTTAATGGTTAGGGAAGACGAAGATGCTCAGATAGACAATATAGGAAGAACTGTATATGCAAATAACTGCGCAGATTATCATATTGCACTTCATTATGATTCGACTTCATCAAATAAAGGGGCTTTTTATATTGGTGTTCCAGATAATCAGTCATATAAAAATATGTATCCGGTTTCTAAAAATTGGAAAAAACATAACAAATTAGGAAAAAATCTCGTATTGGGAATGAAAAATGCCGGAGTTAAAATATATGGGAATGGTGTAATGGGAATTGATTTGACTCAAACTTCCTATTCTACAATACCTTCTGTAGATTTAGAAGTGGGAGATAAGAGTAGTAATCATTCAAATAAGACATTAGAAACAATTGCCGTAGGAATTGTTAAGGGAATGAATAAGGTGAATAAGTAATTGAGTTACTGATATTAATAGGTCAAAAAATGGAAAGTGTAAGATAGGAGATATGCATTTTTGCGATAAATTATGAAACAAGACAAAAACGAAATAAGGTGGGACAAACTTCTTAAGATTCGCACCACAGGAAGAGATGATTCAAAAGCAGACCAATATAGATATCCTTATGAGCCAACGCCGTATTCAGTGCTAGAGCGTCTTGCCAACAGTGGGCTTATACGTAAAAATAATACATTGATTGATTATGGATGCGGCAAAGGAAGAGTTGATTATTTTATGGCATATCAGACAAAATGCAAATCAATTGGAATTGAGTACGATGAGCGTATTTATGAAAAGGCAATGACAAATAAAGAAACTGCAGTGTCATCTAATAAAGTCATAATTGAACTTGCAAATGCAGAGAAATTTGAAGTACTTGAAAGTGTGGATAAGATTTATTTCTTTAACCCATTTTCTGTAGAAATCTTGCAAAAAGTAATTGCACAGATACTAGATTCTTATTATGAAAATATAAGAACGATACAACTGTTTTTTTATTATCCATCAGATGAATATATTTCGTATTTAATGACGGTAGACGAATTAATGTATTATGATGAGATTGATTGCAGAGATTTATTTGACGGAAATGATAGTAGAGAACGGATTATGATTTTTGAAATTATGTAGGCGATAATTATGTGATTGAAAATAAGTTTCTGTATAAATATTGTAATTTTTAAATATGAAATTAAACTTTTGGGGTTAATTTTAATATATAAATTATAATATTTAACCTGTTTAGCTAACCGTGTATAGGTATCGGCATCACTTTTTATTTGTATTCCATATATATTTTCACGAGTAACCAGTACTGCATCAGCTCTGGCTTTACCCGTTTGTTTCTCTTATTGGAAAAAAATTGCAGATAGATTAAGAAAGGTAAGAAAAAGACGTTCTATTTCTCAGGAAAAACTTGCAAATATGAGTGGAGTTAGTTATGGCTCAATAAAAAGATTTGAAGCAACAGGACAGATATCGCTAATAAGTCTTACAAAGATAGCAACAGCTTTAGGTGTAGCAGATGAATTAAGGGAATTATTTACGGATGTTCCTTATAGAAATATTCAGGAGGTTATAAATGAAACAAAATAAAATGAAAAATTTTTTAAATAAACTTGTAGCAACAGTATTAACAATATCGTTAAGTTGTTCATATGGAATTGTGTCAAATAAAGAGGTTAAAGCAGATAACGGATTAATTCCGACAGCATATGATAATTTGAACAGATCATTAAGAAAGAAGTCACAGCTGGTTAATTTGGCGAATGGATATATGCGTGTTTTTTATAATGAAGAAAACATTGGAATAGAATATTATGACAAGAATTTTAATATACAGAGCAGAAAAAATATAAACATGGAATTGCCGATGTGGGGTGGATTTTATGCAGGAAATAATGGCTATTATTTGGTTGAAGGAGTAAGCAACACTGATGAATCAGATACTGCAGAGGTAATTCGTGTAATAAAATATGATAAAGATTGGAACAGAATTGGAGCAGCATCAATTACAGGAAACAGCAATTTATTTGGTGGTGAAGTAAGGTATCCATTTGACTATGGGTGTGTTGAAATGACAGAATACAATGGAAAATTATTTGTTGTAACAGGGCATCAGGGCTATGTAGACCCAATGTATAAGCAGGGACATCAGGGATTTTTAATGATTAGCGTGGATGAAAATACAATGACGGGTCAGATAGTTAAAAGCGATTTGTGGCATTCTTTTGCACAATACATAGTTGAGAAGAATTCAAATTTGTATGTTTTAGAACAAAGTGAAGGTTCAAGATATACTAAACTTACAAAATACAATGCTGATTCATTAAGAGCAGAATCAATCCCATTACTTGAATATGGTGGTGAGCATACATCCGCATGGGCTATATCATGTTATGCAAGTGTAGATGATTTAGCTGTTTCGGCAGATAATGTTTTGTGTTTGGGAACATCTATAGATCAAAGTCAATATGAAGTTGTAAATACGAATACAGCACATAATATTTATCTTACAGTTACTTCACAGAATGAATTTGATGAAGAAAATACACAGATAAAATGGATGACTAACTATAAAGATGATGGAAGTTGTTTTATTGGAACTCAAATAACAAAAATAAATGATAACAAGTTTATGATTTCATGGGAAGAATATGGAAAAAGTCAGACTGCAGGGACAGAAGATTTATTAGAGTCATCTATTTTACATTACATTTTTGTAGATGGAAATGGTAATAAAATTAGTCAGGAATTTACGGCATCAGCACCAATTTCAGATTGTCATCCGATTGTAGATGGCTCAAAGATTATATATTATGCATCAAGTTCAAATATGGTTGATTTTTATTCTATAGATATTAATAGTGGAAAGATGGATAAAAAAATATATCGTGTAGCAGGACAAAATGCAACATGGGATTTTGAGTCTTCAAATGGAACATTAACAATATCAGGTTCAGGTGCGATAGATATTGATACAGAAGTTCATTATAGATATCCGGTTTCATCAACAAGTAGAGGATTTAGTTATTCATCATCTGACAACACATGGACAAATATAAGGAACAAAGTAAAGAAAATTGTAATTAAGTCAGGAATAACAAGCATTCCGGATAATGAATTTAAAAGTTTTGATAATTTAGAAGAAGTTGAAATTGGCAAAGGTTTACAGAAGATAGGGGATGAAGCATTTTATGGTTGTAGAAATTTGAAAAAAATAACAATTCCTGCAAGCGTTAATAGCATAGGAAAAAGTTGTTTCGAAACAGGATATTTCTGGATTGGCAGTGGAAAACCGGTTATTTCAGTTACAATATATACAACTGAAAATTCATATGCAGCACAGTATGCTAAAGCAAATGGAATACAATGCAAGATTGTGAATAAAAACGCAGATAAAACAAATCAAACTAAGAAAAAAACTAAAATTGCGAAAGCAAAAATTAACATAAAATTATCATCTAAAAAGAAAAAGACAATAACAGTTAAATGGAATAAAGTGTCTAATGCCAAAGGCTATCAGATACAATACGCAATGAATAAGAAATTCACAAAGAATAAAAAAATTGTGAAAACAAATAAGCATTCAATGCAGATTAAAAAACTTAAAGCCGGTAAGAAATATTTTGTAAGAGTAAGAGCATATAACATAACAAAAGGAAAGAAAAAATACACAAAATGGAGTAAAGTAAAAAGCATTAAATGTAAGTAATACAGGAACTCATGATGTCAAAATTAGGAGTGTCCAGATAAAATGCCACTTGATTGAAATAAAATCAAGTGGCATTTTGAGTTTGTAATATCTTTTTAGATAATAAATATCTAAATCATTTATTAAATATATCTAATCTAGGTTATCTGTCTGATTTTAATTTTAATATATTAATTATCATAAAGTTAATTATAAGTAGAAAAAGAGGGATTAAATAAGAAATTCCTCCAATATAATAAATATTAAAACTATTTTCAATTAATTTTCGTATATAATAATGTAATACAAATTACAGGAGAAAAAGAATGCATTCAGATTATAGGCTTATTAGAGAGATAAAAAAGAAAAATGACAGAAACTCAGCAAATGAACTGGTCAGCAGATATTATGACGAAATTTATGTTTATGCTTATAAACAACTTCAGGAAAAAGAGTTAGCGATGGACATGACGCAGGACATTTTTATAGCAGTATTAAATGGATTACATAGCTATGATGAGAAAAAAGCTTCTTTTAGAACATGGCTTTACAGGTTGGCCTCAAATAAAATAACAGATTTTTATCGGAGCAGATTTTATAAACAAAAATTATTAGAAGCCGGTCCGGTAGAAACAGATTACATCGGGACGAATGATAATCAGGAAGAAATGATTATTAATAAAATGACAAATGAAAAAATGATTCAGGATGTGATGATACTTATATCCGGATATAACAATGAGTGGATTAGGATATTCCAAATGAAAATATTTGAGGAGTTATCATTTAAAGAAATTTCTAAGGAATTAGGTATTTCAGAAAACACGGTTAAAACGCGTTATTATACGATGATTAAAATGTTGAAAAAGGAGTTAGCGTAATTATGGAAAATAAATATAAATTTGATATTGAGTACCCTACACAAATCGAAAAACAAAACAGTATAAATTTTATACTTGATGCGACTAAAAAAGAGGAAGAGCCATTGATTACAAGGCTAAAAAATCTATTCTTAGGACCGGGAATAAATGTTATATTCTATCAGTCAAAATTACTTGTATTAATGTCACTTGCTATATATTTGTTTGCAATATCTTTAGGATATGTTTCATTTTCAATAAATGATTATATAAGTCCTGAATACATGATAATAATAATGTTTCCTGTTATTAATGTGTCATTTTTTGCACTATCAATGTGGAATGAAGAACAGTCTGCAATAGTAGAACTTAAACGCACATTGAAATACTCACAAAGTTATATTATTACACTTAGAATGTTGTATGTGAGTATATTAGCAATCGTCATCAATGAGGCAATGCTGTTAATTATAACTGATGTTAAATATCAGTTAAAAATAGTCATTATTGCTTTTGCTACGTCATTTATTTTTTCTGTAGTATCACTATGGCTGTATGACAGGTTTAATAATTATTACAATATAGTTTTTTTATGCATAGCATGGATAGTGGGAACGACAGGAATATCAAAATATAATTCATTAATTATAAATACAATGCTAAATACAGTGCCTACTGTTGTTTGTGTTGCAATTGCAGCTATTAGTTTTGGAATATTTATAGCTTATTTAAGAAAGGTGGAAAAAGAAAATGCTTACGCTTAATAATGTATCGAAAAATTTTGGAAAATTTACGGCAGTAGAAAATATAAGTTTAAACATGGATAATGGATTATATGCACTGTTAGCACCAAATGGAGCAGGAAAGACGACCATTATAAAGATGATAACAACTTTGCTTAATCCTACTGAGGGTGAAATTTTATATGATGGAGTAAATATAAAAACAATGGGAGCGGCGTATAGGGAATTGCTTGGTTATTTGCCACAGGATTTTGGATATTACAAAAATAATACTCCAAAGCAGTATCTTTCATATTTGGCAGCTTTAAAGGGAGTACCTAAAAAAGAAACAGCAGAAAAAATTGATTATTTGTTAGAAATGGTAGGATTGTCAGAAAATGCTGACAAGAAAATGAGAAAATTTTCAGGTGGAATGATTCAGAGAGTTGGCATTGCACAGGCAATGTTAAATGACCCTAAGATATTGATTTTGGACGAGCCAACAGCAGGATTGGACCCAAAAGAAAGGGTAAGATTTAGAAATATAATTTCAGTATTGTCAAAAGATAGAATAGTCATACTATCTACCCATATTGTGTCAGATATTGAATCAATTGCAAATCAGGTAATTCTTATAAGAGATAAGCATATTTACAAAATGGATTCCGTAGCAAATATTTGTAACGAGTTATCAGGAAAGGTATTTGAGATGCAGGTAAGTGACAAAGAATATGAAAAGATGGAAGAAAAGTATATTGTTTTGTCAGCAAGACAGGAAAAAGGATTTATGACAATAAGAGTGTTTGACGAGGCAGATGATGGAACGGATAATGATAATAAGGTAAGTGTTTCACCAAATTTGGAAGATGTATTTTTAGTTAATTACAATTAACATAATAATGGTTAATAGGAGAAAAATATGATTAAATTTGAGTTAAAAAAGATATTTAATATAAAAATCGTGCTTGTAATCTTTGTACTAACAGCATTATTTTACAATATGTTTTTAAGCACTAATTATTTTGCTACATCTAATATGGGGGCAGAAGATAAACTATGCACCATATTAATGAAAGAATACGGAACAAAATTACCGGTTAGTAAAAGAAATAAGTTAGAAGAAATAAAACAAGAATATATTGAAAAAGTTGACAAGTATATTGCAGGGGATGAAGTATTGAAAAATGCAGGTATAACTAACTATAAAGATTACAAATCAATGCGCTCAGAAGAAGGACTGGATGATAAGGTAAAAGAAAAATTAAATGACATTTCATTTGGAAGCTATGCTGAAGAAACATTTCTGATTCAGGAGGTGGATTACTGGCAGGAATGGGAAACAGGGTTACAGTTTGCAGGGCTTAGTAGGGAAAATGCAGAGAGTAATATAACAGAAAATGTAAGACGACATACAGGGGAAGTAAATAAGCTGAATCCTAAATTTCTTGAAAGAATGGAAAAACTATATACAAGAGATTACACGTCGCTTTTATCAGAAGATGCAGCTGAATGTGTAAAAAGTGATTTACCTTTGATTGGTTTGCTAATGTTAATATGTTCTGCTTTATTGATAATACCTTATCAGATACGGGAAAGAATAAGAAATGTGAATACATTATTTTATACTACAAAACATGGAAGAAATTTGGTTAACACCAGAATAACAGCTACCGTTATTACTACCGTTTTAGTTGGAATAGCACATATAATTATATTTTATGTATATTTGATAATTAGAGGAGTTGGAAAATATTTGGATTGTCCTATATATTGCACTGCAAGAGTTAATTCATGGTATGATTTGAATTTTGGTACATATATTTGCTTAAATTTATTACTATACATATTTGCAATTATGTCACTTATAATGCTGTATTTTTTAATATCAAAAATATCACTAAATTATGTGGTTGGTTTTGCAAGTGCAATTCCTTTTACGGTTATCATAGCTATTATTTTTAATAAAATAATGTATGGATATTTGATAATAGAAAACAAAATGAAAATAACTTACGATGTTTACCGCCCTATATTGATTTGCATAAGTTTTACAATTATTGGTTTGATTATTGCAGTAGCGTTAGCAAAATATGAAAAGAAAAAAGATGTAGTTATTTGTTAATAAGCAGATTAAAAGATAACTATTTGTTAATAAGTAAAATTAAAGTATAAAAATTTGTTAATAGATGAAAAAGGAAGTGGTAATTTGCTGATAAAATATGAAATAAGAAAAATAATAAAAAATCCTATTGTGTGGATATTAATGTTATTTTTTCTTGTCATTAATATTTTGAATATTGAAATGCAGGTTCATGATTATAAGAAAGACATAAAACTTACGCATCAGTATATTCTAAACGACAAAATTGATAAAGAATATCTGAATTCTGTTGTTTCAATATATGATGATTTTAATATGCAGATTGTAAAAAATACTAAAATGGATTTGTATGATTACAATCCAAGTGGAAAGTATAAACTGTTTATAGACAACTGTTATAAAAAATTAGAAAAAAGAGTAGAAGAAATAAAAAATGATGGAGAAAGTACACAATTAACTTATCCGGGTCAGGTATATAGATTACATAAATTGCTTTATTACAACATATTTAAAAAACTATTGCTGGAAATGGCTGTTGTAATAAGCATATGCACATTATTTTTAATGGATTATGAAAGGATAAACAATACGACAGGAATAGTATATGCGACCAAAAAGGGACGAACAATTCAGAAAAGTAAAATGATAAGTGCAATGATTGCCGGGAGTGTTATTAATGGTATTTTGATGATAGGAACTCTAGGATATTATTTCGCAAATATTTCTTATAAAGGACTTTGGAATACCTCATTATCATCGGCAATGGCTATGGAATCGAGAGGAATTCTTAAATATCCATTCATTACTTATGCGAAAATGAGTTATGCAAAATATCTTTTATTCACAATATGCTACGCAACAGTGTTGATAATACTTATCAGTGTTTTAAGTAGTGCCATTCAATTAGTAACTAACAATAGTTACATAAGTATAATTATTGTTGTCATTACAATGTTGGGATTATTAAATGTATTACAATTTTCTACAAACACATGGTTTGATTTGTTAATATCATTTAATCTGGCTTCAAGCTGGAATGATTGTGGTTCATGGTTTATGGAAAATCATTTATTTACTTCGTTTAAAGCTTATGATTGGATTAGTATTTTGGTGCAAACCTGTATTGTAAGTATTTTATTTAGTGTTGCTTATAAGAGATTTTGCAGAAAAGATTACGTGTGATGAATAACGGGTGGGTATTGGAAGGATAAGTGTGAATAAAAGTAGCTCAGAGTAAGTAAAGAAGCAGAAAAAATTTTGTTAAATATTGAATTATCCTCTAAAGATGATATATTATTAATTAATATTATTTTAGGGGATGATTTTATTTATAGGATAGACGAAACAAAATTGATGAAAAATGTATTCTTATGATTCCGGCAATGTTAGATGCACATTTTTCATTGCTAAATTATGCTTTTTATTCTAAAAATTATCATCCGATAATTATAGAAAATGAAGAAGGAATAACAGATATTGGGCTAAAATATGTAAACAATGAAATGTGTTATCCGGCTATTTTGAATAAAAAAGAGGAAAAAATTATGTTAAAAAACGAACGAAAAATTGTAGATATTTTAATTAAATATTCGGATTATTTATTTGTGTTAGCAATAACAATATTATCTATTTATATAAGAAACAGATTGCTTCCAATCGTATCAGGTGATGCCAATTATTTCTTACTACCATGGTATGAAGAAATTAAAAATAGCGGAGGCTTAGATGCACTTTCTAAACAGACAGGTGATTATTGTATTTTGTACCAGACACTAATTGCCTTATTTACATATTTACCGCTTAAACCATTAGTGACATATAAGGTGATATCGTGCATTTTTGATTATTTATTGGCATTAGCATGTGTTATGGTCATTAGAGAATTAACTGAAAATCGTTTGTATATGATTTGGACTTTTGTACTTGTTGTATGTTCACCTATAGTTATATTTAATTCATCGGCATGGGCACAATGCGATTCGATATATGCAACCTTTTGTGCGTGGACAATATATTTTTGTATAAAAGAAAAGTATTCTTTTATGTTTATCGCATATGGGGTTGCTCTTTCATTAAAATTGCAGGCTATATTTTTGCTCCCATTTATTTTTATAATTTATCTGATAAAGAAACAATTTTCTATTATAAAAATTTTTTATGTACCATTTATGATGATTGTTTTAAGTGGTGTTGGAATTATTTATGGTAGAAAAATTTGGGATGTGTTTTTAATTTTTAAAAATCAGACACAGGCTTATAATTCAAGTCTCACATCTAATTATCCGGGATTATGGGCCATATTCTCTACAGAGATGGCAGATTTAAATATAAAATATTCAACTGCTGCTACAATGATATCAATATGCATAATAGGAATGATTTTTTATTATTTAATGAAAAAAATGTCAAACATTAATAAAGAACAAATTTTACAGTTGGCATTTATTTTTGTATACATAGCAGTACTTACTATGCCGCACATGCATGAGAGATATGGATATTTATATGAGATATTTGCAATTATGCTTGCATTGCTTTATAAGCGTACGATTATTCCATGTATTATATTACAATTAATTACATTTTTTACTTATTCATCATATTTATTCAAGCAGGAACATATGCTTACGGTTTTGGCGGTAATAAATATAGGAATATTCATATATTATTTTTGGATATTTTTTGTTCAAAAAGAAAATGAAAAAACTGAAAACCTATGCAATAACAATTAATAAAAGAGGAACAGTGTATGTAACAGTTAAAAGAAGCATTTCCATAATTTGGAGATGCTTCTTTAGGTGAGTTAATGAAATTTCTAACGATGTTTAAAATTTTTTATATAGTTGTGTCGGAAGTTAAGTTATTTCTTAACAGGCACAAGGTCCATAAGTTCTTCATCCCATACATATTCAATATCTTTGTTCATATCTAGGTGCCTCCTTTTTATTTAATAATTTATGAAAGATTTAGTTTCTATAAGTATAATACATAAAAATATGCAAAAATAATACAAATATCAAATTTATATATTATAACAATAGTGCAAAAAAATAAAAATATGTTATAATTATATAAAAATTAATGTAACAATCGAACAATATAAATATAACAATAGTATAAAAAGATTATAACAATAGTACATTTATACAATACATAGATTATTTGACATTAAAGAATATAATAAAAGCTTATTAAACATAAAGCGATAAAAGATATTGGATTATGATTAATTATTACAGGAGATGAGTAAATAATGGAAAAAATTAAAAACATCAGACTTAGAACGGATAATTCGGAAATTATACCATATACCATAGAAAGCATACCAATATATGCAGTGAGAGAGCAACAGTCAAACTATCCTAACATGTGTGGGATAATGCATTGGCATGATGATATTGAATTTATTAGAATTGTCTCAGGTAGAATGAATTATTTAGTAAATGATAATGTAATAGAATTGAACGAAGAAGATATTATATTTGTTAACAGTCAACAGATTCATGGACACAGGCATATTAATTATGAGGAATGTATATTTGATGGAATATTGGTCCCTACAAATGTTTTAGTTTATCCGAAACAATTGGCAGAAAAATACGTAAATCCATTTTTTTACGACTCTAAGTTTTCGAGTTTTGTATTTAGAAAAGGAGACAGAGGTCATGATGAATTGACAAATACATTTAATACAATGATGTCACGATTGGAAAAAAAGGTGGATGCTTATGAATTTGATATGGTTGCAGGAGCTTACAAATTAATGTCAGCAATAATAAAGAGATTAAATTGTAAAGGTGTAGAGAGAATTGGAGTGTCACCGTGGACAGATACCTTACATAGAATGATTGGCTTTATTCAGTCGAATTATAAAAATACAATTAGTCTGGAAGAAATTGCAGCAGCGGGAAATGTAAGTAGAAGCCAGTGTTGCAAGATATTTAAAGGAATAATGAACAAAAGTCCTAATGATTATCTCACGGAATACAGAATAAATAAAAGTATCGATTTGATTTTAGGAACAGATATGAAAATGACGGAAATTGCTTATGAATGTGGATTTAACGGTTCAAGCTATTTTGCAGAAATTTTTAAAAAAATGATGGGAGAAAGTCCAAGAGAATATAGAAAAAAGAAAAGAAATAAAAATATTTAAAACATAAAAAAGAAATCCAATGTAGCATGGTATCAGATTCTAATTACTGACAAAGAGTGCAATTTTAGAGCGGTACCTGTTAATATATGGATTTCTTTTTTTAGTTAATCTTTTATTTGATATGATGTCGGGGAAAAAGCCATCAACTTTGATACCTTTGGATTGTCCCATGCTACGTATTTCCACAATCAGAGAGAAATATTTAATCAGCCAAGAATGTGTATGATTGTCCCATGCTACGCATTCCTACAATATTACCCAATTATAATATTTTACATTAATTAATGAACATTATTTCTTCTTTTACCTGTCATATCAGAAACAACAAGTTTAAAGACAGTAGTAACTTTCATCATATCTGTATTAAATTTGAAATCTTCTTCGTGATACTGAGCCATAAGAATTTTTAATGCATCAAATTTATCTTCATCCGGTACAAATTCAATGGTTCCGTGTCCAATGACGCTTTCATACCCCATGGTACATGACATTCTTTCTTCATACATTATAAATCTGTGACCACAATCCATTTCAAATGTGGCTCTGTTATCTTGTCTGATTAAATCTAATTTAGTTCCTTCCTTAGCACAATGGAAATATAGTTCGACTTTATCGCCATCAACATGTAATCCAAAATTAAGAGGTACAATATAAGGAAAATCCTTATCATTAAAGGCAAGTCTGCAACAGTCACACTTGCGGATTATTTCGATTATTTCATTAAAATCTGTTATTTCACGGTCTTTTCTTCTCATAAAAATCACTTAAGTCCTTTCATTTGTATAATTAGAAAAAATAAATTGTATATATATTTTATAACATGGTGTGAAAATATAAAACATATATTTAAGTTGCTTTATGCATTTATGATAAATAATAAATCATTAATTTTATATTAAAATATTACGTAAAAGATATAAAAATTGTACAGACAATACTGTATAATAAATATATAAGATGTTGGGGCAAAAGCTACCAACTTTGATGCCTATGGATTGGTTCGTGCTACGAATAGGTATCGTATATAAAAAGTTATTATTAAATTAAACTTGTTTTATTTTATAAAAATTCGTAAGAATGATAATCATAAAAAGAGATTAATAATAAATTTGGAGAAAAACAATGGAAAATCAAAGCATAGATGTTACAAATGAAAATACAGAATATGAACAGGAAGAACTTGAGACTTTATATAATTTAGAAAGACTGCTAGAATCGGGGCAGTTTGAACTTGTATCAGATAAACCTGAGAATGGAAAAATCAGACTGATATACATAATGAATGATGCAGTGGAAAGCTTCATTGTATTTGACAATGCAAGACTAACAGGCACATATGATAGTAAATTTGAAGGTAGTGTTACAGCTTCACTAACCGGAAATGAAAAAGAATATGTTATGGTAGTACATCAGAATGAATCAGTATTTTCAATATTTTTTCAAAAAATGTACATGGAAAATCATTTATACAACTACGGAAAAATCGGACATTTTTGGGTGAAAGGATACGAATATTTAAGAAATATTGAATATAAGATTGCAATAGTGCGGGACAAAAGGGAATATTTAGGAGAAGAGTATTGTAATAATCAAGAATTAAAATTAGCACATTTGTCGGATTTTCCACCTTTAAATTATTGCTGCTATCCGTCAGTGCCACAAAAATATATTGTTCCAAAAGACGATCCATGGACTCCGTCAAATGAAGCAATTCAGGTAATGTATGATATGGCAGAATTGACTAGAGACAGAAAAATGCAAAGGATGCTGAAATTTTATAAAAATCATCCTGAAAAATGTGTCGCAAAAATTATAGCTTCTATGTTACATAGAAATTCTCACAAAGAATTGGTTGATTATTTGGTAAATATATTTGTGAAAGCGTCGGAAAATTATCCTGTGAGAAATTTTGGAAAAGAAAATGAAAAATTAGAAAAATATATAAAGAAAGCAGAACAGTTAAAGGAAGAGTTAAGTAAAGATGGAATTGAGGCATCAGTCATTACTGAAGAACCTTTTGTTGAGGTAAAAGACTCAATAGAATTTAAAGTATATTTGATGATTTGGAAAAAAGGAGTGTTAAATCGAAAGGTCGAATTAAGAAGAATTGTGTAAATAGGTTATTTATTCAAATTTAACAATCAAATAACATTTTTCAGATAAAATTAAGAAAATTTTAACAACAAAATTGCATTCTTTTATTGAAATAAAAACGTTTTCGATATATGATTAGAGTAACAAATTGAAAAGGAGAAGAAAAATGAGAAAGTTATTTAAACAGATTACTGCAGTAGCTATGTCAGCAACAATGATTATTGGTGCAGCAGGAGTTACATCAGCAGCAGTTGCACAGGGAACTAACGTATCACAGAATGAATGGACATCATATTCTCTTCATACAAGAGAAGACAATGGTGAATGGGAAGACAAGTTAATTAAAGATGGTCAGAGTTACATGAACACAGCTAATGCTTACAAGAGTTATGGTGAAAATGCATCTTTAACAGCTAAGACAGCTTCATCATTTACAATGAATGTTGTAAGTACAGGATGGAGTGCTAACTGGAATCCATTCACAGGAAAAGTTACACAGTCTAATCCATGGGGAGTTACAGCAACTCAGATTATGAACGTTGAAAGAGGAAGATATTACAATCTTTCATTCAAGATTAAGAGTACATTATCAAATGAACTTACAAAGACAGTAGAAAGAGCTGATGGTACAGCTTATAATGAAGGAACAGGAAAATATAACTATGTTAAACATGTTCACTTCAAAGTATTTGATAATAATGATAAAGATGGTGCTGCATTAGATTTAACAAATTTAACAGCAACAATTGGTGGCGCAAGTGTTCTTACAACAGGCGATGCTAACATCAACAAAGATTTCTCATCATTTATCGCACTTGATAGCAAGAATACAGCAGATGACGGATGGGTTACAGTAACAGCATCATTTATGATTCCATCACTTAAGTCAGAATACCAGAGTGGAGTTAAAAATCCTACAGTAGGTGTTAAATTTGCATTCGGTGCATTATTAAGAGAATATGAAGATGAAAACAACATGAGTGGTACAATCGAAGTAAAAGATTTCTCTGTTGTAGCTGATATTATGTCACCTTCACAGGTTAAAGTTACAAAAGTAACACCTAAGAAGAAAGCTATGGTTGTAAAGTTTAAGAAATCAAGCGGAGCAAAAAAATATGAAGTTCAGTATTCATTAAAGAAGAACATGAAAGCTGCAAAGGTTAAGACAACAAAGAAGACATCAATCAAAATTAAGAAATTAAAAGCAAAGAAAACATATTATGTAAGAGTAAGAAGTTACTTTGAAAACAATGGCAAGAAGATTTACAGTCCATACTCAGCAAAGAAGAAAGTTACAATTAAATAATTTTACTTAATAAAAAAGGGACGTTGAGCTAAAAAGATTAGTTCAGCGTCTCTTTTTTGTATTCATTGCCCAATATGGTGTAATTCAGGTCTTAGTATGAATGGTAACCAATATCTACATTTTTTGTTATGTGCAGTAAATCTCATTTCAACACTTTTATCTTAATTAAACATATAATAAATATTATCAGAAATATAATATGAGGTTTATGGTGGATAGTAATGTAAATGGACTTATGTTTCAATTAGGAAATATAATGAGAATAGATAATGGGTTTGTTGAAGAATCGGTATGTTTTAATACTGCGGGAGGCTACATTGTAGTTTCATATAATGATACATCAATGGGAAGAAACAATAGGCAGCAGGTCAGATTAAATATAAATAGAAATACAAAAATTATTAACTTTAGAGGACAAAATTTATGTACTTGTTGCATACAGGAAGGTATGTGGATTAATGCAATTTTTTCAGGTGCTATGACAAGAAGTATTCCACCACAGGCAAATGCATTTTTAATTATTGTACAGGGAAGAAGTCAGCAATTGGTTAGCTCAGTAACAATAGACAGAATTGCATCTATAGATTTGGAGAACAGCTCTTTTTATACGGGAAATAGAAATGATATTAATTCACAAACGAGATTTATCGTAAATAATAATACAGTTATAACAGACAGAGAAGGAAACAGAATCAGATTACGAAACTTAAGACCGGGACAATTAGTTAGAGTAAATCATGCAAATTTCCAGACGGCAAGCATTCCACCACAGACAACAGCGTTTTCGGTTCAGGTGTTGCAATAGGGAGAAAAATACTGGAACTGAGCAATAAAGTATGATAAAATCGATATAGGTTTTACAAATTGGGATGAGCATAAAAATAATAATTAATGATGGCAGAATCACCCTACATATTGGCAGATATGTAGGGGTTTTTTATGAATGGAAGAATTGAATGATGAAAAAAATTTTAGGCTTATACATTCTGCATCCAAATAATGTAGGAAGATGCGGACATATCTGTAACGCAAGTTACACAGTATCATCAAAAAGCAGAGGATTGCATATTGGAGAAAAACTAGTAAAAGACTGCATTTTAAAAGCTTACGATAATGGCTATAAAGTGCTTCAGTTTAATGCTGTAGTGGCAACAAATGTACATGCAAGACATTTATACGAACGTGTTGGATTTAAACAATTGGGTATAATACCTAATGGATTCAGATTGAAAAATGGGAAATATGAAGACATATGTCCATATTATATTGAAGTGTAATAATTTTTGAACCATTACTGGCTCCAAGCAGTGGAACATCCTAAAATTAAACTTACCTATTTTACAAATTAAATATTATAAGTAGAAAATGGAGGAAATTATATGTGTACAGCAGCAACATATAAGACAAAAGATTTTTATTTTGGCAGAACACTTGATTACGAATTTTCTTATAATGAGGAAGTTACGATTACACCAAGAAACTATAAATTGAAATTCAGACATGGAATTGAGGCAAAAAATAATTATGCAATTATTGGAATGGCATTTGTTGTAAATGATTATCCTTTATATTATGATGCGATAAATGAAAAAGGATTAGGAATGGCAGGACTCAATTTCGTAGGAAATGCTGTGTACAGTGAAGTAAAATCTGACACTAAAAATGTAGCACAATACGAATTTATACCATGGATACTTAGACAATGTGAATCAGTAAAAGAGGCACGAAAAGTATTAAGTGAAATGAATTTAGTAGGAACTCAGTTTAGCGAGCAATTGCCGGCGGCAAGTCTTCACTGGATTATAGCAGATGCAAATGAAGCAATAACAGTTGAATCAACTGAATCGGGATTACATGTATATGACAATCCGGTAGGGGTATTGACTAATAATCCACCATTTGAACAGCAGATGTTTCAACTTAACAATTACATGCATTTATCATCAAAACAACCGACTAACAGTTTCTCAGATAATTTGCAACTTAATTCATATAGCAGAGGAATGGGTGCAATTGGAATGCCGGGAGATTTGTCTTCAGGGTCAAGATTTGTAAGAGTAGCGTTTACAAAAATGAATTCCAAATCAGGGGAAACGGAAAATGAGAGTGTTAGTCAGTTCTTTCATATTTTAGGTTCAGTTGAACAACAAAGAGGATGTTGTGAAGTAGATGAGGGTAAATACGAAATAACTATTTATACTTCATGCTGCAATGCGACAAAGGGAATTTACTATTACACTACTTATGAAAATAATCAGATTACTGCAGTTGATATGCATAAGGAAAATCTTAAAGGAGAAAGCCTTGTGAGATATTCTTTGATACAGGAACAGCAGATAAAAATGCAGAATTAACAGATGAAGTGTATGTGCCCACGCCCATAGGTTCAGTATAAATTTAAAGTAAAAATAAAATTACGGATAATATTTCAAATTGAAAAATTATCCGTAATTTGGTTTACATAATTTAATTGTAGAATTCAAAATAATTAAATTACTAAAATATATTACGGACGAAAATTGATTTAATATTATCCGTAAATCAAGTCCGACTTACACAATCACAAGTCGTCAGGCGCATCCACGAGCCAAAATCAAGTCCGACATATAAATCAAAGACCGGTCACCAGCTCCACGAGCCTTTATTTCTTCTTATCATACATAAGTGTTTTTATTCCACGCTTAAGTCCATCAACAGTTAAAGGAAACATGTCGATGTTTTCGCGAATTACTCTTTCAGATTCCATCCAGTACATATTGTTCAAATCTCCATAGTGATATGAAGGATTTAACCAAATGCTGTGTGGATATTTTTTCTTAAAAAGTTCAATCCATTCCTTACCTGAAAGTCCACCGTTTGGACCACTGTAATTACCGTTTTTATCTTTGAATTCTTCAGGTGCCATACCTGCATCGCCAATAATAATTACTTTATAATCCTTATCATAATTTCTAAATGCCCATGTAGTATCTATCCAGTCACCACTTGCGCATTCAGGTGTTTTATATAATTTAGCATAAATACAATTGTGGAAGTAAAAAGTTTTTACATCCTTAAAATGATTAGCTTTATGCACAGCCTGAAAAAGCTCGTTACACAAAGAACTATAAGGATACATCGAACCACCACTGTCAAATAAAAGCATAAGCTTTACAGTATTTTTTCTTGGTTGTTGAAATTCTAATTTTAAATAACCACCCTGATTACAGGTTGAATTAATTGTTCCGTCGATATCAAGTTCAGTTTTTGGCAAATCAAGTTTTCTTGAATATTGGCGAAGTTCACGGAAAGCAACCTGAAACTGTCGCATTGTAAGTTTTGTATCACGTCTGAAATCTTTATAACGTCTTTCGCCCATAACAGTGAAAGCAGTTTTCATTCCGGCCTCATTTCCTAACTGAATACCACCGGCTACGTGACCTCTTTTACCAAATTCAGAGCCACCGCCCATACCAATCCAGTAAGTTCCACCGTGATGCTCAGTTTTCTGTTCACCAAGTCGTTCCTCAAATTTACGATGAACTTCCTTGGCTTCACGCTCGGTACGCTTGTCTATATATTTGCTTGGGTCAGTTTTCTTGCCCGTTTCAACATCATTGTGCAGCCATGCATCAATTTTACTCATATCAAAAGAATTATCTTTTATATCGTTAAAATATTCCTGAAAGGCAATATCAAATTTGTCATAATCACCTTCGCTTTTAACTAAAATTGTACGGCAAAGATAATAGAAATCAGTAAAATTTGAATGGGCCAAATCTTTATCAAGAGCGTCCATAAGCATAAGCCATTCGGTGGTAGAAATGTTTAATCCGTGATTTTTCAATACATAGAAAAAGTCAGTAAACATAAATTCCCTCCTATAAGCTCATCTGTTTTATTGTTTCTAAATCTTCATCCTTCTTAATTAAAACACCAAGATATGGAAGTGTTTTTTCAATAGAATCAGGGTCAACGCCACCAATCATAAGAGCTCTAATCCAATCTATAAATTCAGATGTGCTAGGTTTCTTTCTAACATCTCTAATACTTCTAATCCAGTAAAATGTTTTCATTGCCTGCTCAAGCAAATGTTCTTCTAAATTTTCAAAATGAGCATTAACAATCTGTCTCATTAAATCTGCATTTGGAAATGAAATATAGTGGAAAATACAACGACGTAAAAATGCGTCAGGAAGTTCCTTTTCAGCATTTGAAGTAATGATAACTATAGGACGGATTTTTGCCTTAACAGTTTCTTTAGTTTCATTAATATAAAATTCCATTTTATCAAGTTCCCAAAGAAGATCGTTAGGAAACTCCAAATCAGCCTTATCTATTTCGTCAATTAATAAAATAACCTGTTCATCTTTTTTGAATGCTTCTCCAAGTTTTCCAAGTTTGATATATCTGCTGATATCATCCACACCATCTACACCAAACTGGCTGTCGTATAATCTTTGAATCGTATCGTAAATATATAAACCGTCCTGAGCTTTAGTTGTAGATTTTATGTTCCAAATTAATAATTCTTTGTCAAGAGCTTTAGCAACTGCCTCAGCAAGCATAGTTTTACCTGTTCCCGGTTCTCCCTTAACTAACAAAGGCTTTTGAAGCTTTGTTGCAACCTCAACTGCTGCTAATAAATCGTCAGATGCTACATAAGTATCAGTTCCGGTAAATTTTGTTTCTGCTGCCATATTAAAATATCCTTTCCGTAAATAAGTATAATTTCATTTATATTTCAATCTGACAAAATTAACAGAATTACGCTTGTGCAACTTGTCACTCGCAACAGTTCTAAATCTTCAACATGTAGTTTGAATTTCAAACGATGGTTTCATTCAAACTACATATATGTCGATTTGAACCAGCGACGACAAATGCAATTTTGCTAAATTTTGTCAGATTAAAAATGTAATGATATTGACCTTAAATTTTAATTAATTCTTAATAATAAATTTATCGTTTTCAAAAGTTATAGTACCATAATGAAAATATGAATGTCTACAACAATTGAAAAAACTATTTAGGTCGGTTACAATGGTGTGGAAAGAATAAATTTTAGGAGGCATGAAATGGTAAAGCATATTATTTTATGGAAGTTAAAGGAAACATTAACAGAAGAAGAAAAGGTACAGGCGAAGAAAGATATAAAGGAAAATTTAGAAGCATTAGAAGGACAGATTGACGGATTGTTAAAAATGAACATCCGAATAGAATATTTGCCATCTTCATCTGCTGATATAATGATGGATAGTGAATTTGAAAATGAGGATGCATTGAAGGCATATCAGACACATCCAAAACATCAGCATGTTGCAAACACATATGTAAGACCTAATGTTGAAACAAGACTTAGTATGGATTTTTAGACATTGCTATTTTATCAGAAAGGTGGATTATAATTATGAAAAAATTTATTACTTTTACATGGGCATGCACAATAGCACTTATTTTGGCAGGAATGTGTGAAATGAGTTCATTTGACAATGGGATTCAGAAGTATTCATATGTAAAAAATGTTAAGGCAGAAACTGTAAAAAATCACGAAAAAAATCAGAGCATAATTTTAAATGCTCCGACAGTTAAAGTAAAGAATAAAACTGAAAAACAAGTTAAGATTAAATGGAATCGTGTAAAAAAAGCGAATAGTTACAAAGTATACAGAGCTACAACAAAGGGTGGAACTTATAGTCTTCTTACATCAACAACTACCAGAAATTACGTGGATACAAATACAGTAGGCGGTCAAAAATACTACTATAAAGTGCAGGCTATAAGAACAGTTGCCGGAAGCATGGGAGAAAGCAGTCTTTCAAAGGCTAAATATGTAAAGGCTGCAACTAAAGATTTAAGTATTGTAGTTGCAGGAGAATGCTATGTTGAAGGAATTGAACTTTGGGCAAAGAATCAGTATCCAAAGGGAACACATTTTATAAGTAGTGTAGGTGTAAGTAGTTCAGGATTTATAAATTCAAAGAAATTTAAAGTTAATGGAAAAAGTGCTACAGGTATAGAAAAAGTTGCATCATATAATCCTGACAGAGTATATTTTTTAATAGGAATGAATGAATCAGGTACTGACAATACAACTCCTACAATCAACAATTTTAAAACAATGATAAATAAACTTAAAAAGAAAAATAAAAATGTACAGATAGTCATTCTTCCAATAGCACCAACGGGCAAAAGAAGTACTGCAAATGTGCCAAAGAAATCACAGCGTTTGAAATTTAATAAAGCGTACTCAGATTTGGCAGCAGCAACAGATAATGTATATTATTATGATTACACAGGTTTGTTTGATGATGGAAAAGGATATTTGAAATCATCATGTGATGGCGGTGACGGATGCCATTGGACATCAACAGCAACAATTAATTTTTCAAAGAGCCTGATGGATTGGTCAAAGAATAATTTATAGAAAATATAAAATTTATTATGCCGGGAAATATTTGAAATCATTACATATTGGATAGGTTTTAGATTAATGTTCCCGGCATAAATAATATTAAGTTAATCAAAGGAGTCACAATAATGGGTGGAAGTCATATAGCAATACCTACAATTTTGAAAGTCGGAAAAGGAACATTAGAAAATCTTGGAACTTATATTAAGTCAAGTGGGATGTCTAATGCCGTAATATATTTTGGAAATGATTTAATAGACATGTTTGGTGAGACAGTAATGAAGTCACTTAAAGATGCAGGAGTCAATGTGCTTGGCTACAGAGAAATGGATTCAATTAAAATAGAAGAATTGATAGGGATTGCATTTGACATTGATTCTAAAGCACAGGTTGTAGTAGGTATTGGTGGTGGTAAAGTTATTGACGGTGCAAAATATGCCGCATATCTTAGAAAATTACCATTTATAAGCGTGCCTACTTCAGCATCCAGTGATGGCTTTTCAAGTGCCAGTGCATCACTTCTTGTTAATGGAAGACGTACATCGGTTCCGGCAAGAATGGCATATGGAATTGTTGCCGACACACAGATAATAAAAAGTGCTCCTGAAAAATTTATTTATTCAGGAATTGGAGATATGGTATCAAAAATTACGGCACTTTATGACTGGGTGTATGAAGATCAAAAAGGTTATACAGAGTTAAATGATTTTGCAATGATGATTGCAAAAAAGGCTGTAAATAGTTTTGTAAGAACACCGTTTGAAAGTATTAAAGATGATTTGTTCTTAAAAGAGTTGTTAGACTCGCTTGCAATGAGTGGAATCGCAAATGAAATTGCAGGAGGAAGTGCACCTACAAGTGGAAGTGAACATTTGATTTCACATGCTCTTGATAAAATGCTTCCTGTACCACAATTACACGGAGTCCAGGTTGGCATTGCAACTTATCTAATGAGCGTTGTTCAGAATCACAGATATAAGAGAGTAAATACAATATTTACCGATACGGGATTTTGGAATTTTGTTGAGAAATTAGACTTGGATATCAAAGACTATGAAAAGGCAATAGATATGGCACCTTCAATAAAGCCTCACAGACATACTTATTTACATGAAAAAGAATATAGAGATTTGGCAAAGAAGGTATTATATGAAGATGAAAGATTGAAAAAGGTATTTCATATTTAAAGAAATTTTTATAGTAAACGTGAATTTGTATAGACAAATTGACGAAAACTGTAAACAAATTGTAAATCGCATTGTATATATAAAAAAAGCGATATACTATAAATATAGTAAATATATTTAGCAAAGCAGGTGAAAACCTGTGACGCAAAGCTATAGGGCCTTTAAAATGGCAGCCAGTTGCACTTTATTAGTCTTGGTGTGCTGTGCCAGGACTTTTTTGTACAACATTTTAGCTTTAGTCATAAAGCAAAGTATATTGAACATCTTATTCTAAAGGAGGAAGTCATGAATAAGGAATTGTTAACACAAGCGGGAATTGATGTTAACGATGGAATAAGAAGGTTTAATGACAAGGAGGATTTGTATGAAAGATTTTTGTTTACATTTCCAAAGGATGTAAACTATTACACAATGTGTGAAGCAATAAGCAAAGGAGACGCAGAACAGGCTTTTCAGGCAGCAAATGCATTGAAGGGGATTACAGGTAACTTAAGTTTAAACCAATTGTATAATCATATTATTCCATTAGTCGATTCTCTAAAGAAAAATGGAGAAGGTAAATGAACTTCTTGAGGTGGTTTCAGTGGATTATGACAAAGTTATTAAAGCGTTATCTACAAATGATAAAAAATAAAAAGTGGACAGGTCATCTTATCTTTATATTTTTTATTGAACAAAGAAATCCGGCAGACGGTTAAGTGCTGCCGGATTTCTTTGCTTTTATATATTTATTTAGTTGAAATGATTTATTCAAATTACAAAATTTTATAATTAAATAATAGTAATCTGTCATTAAATTTCATTACAGAAATAATATTTTAGTGATGGAATAAACGGATTCCTGTAAAGCTCATTACCATATTATGTCTGTTACAAGCATCGATAACATCTTGATCACGAATTGAACCACCAGGCTGTGCAACATATTTAACACCGCTCTTAGCAGCTCTTTCGATATTGTCATCGAATGGGAAGAATGCATCAGAACCAAGTGTAATATCTGAAGCCTGAGCTAACCATGCCTGTTTTTCTTCTTTTGTAAATACAGGTGGTTTTTCTGTGAAGATACTTTCCCATTTACCATCTGCAAGAACATCCATATAATCTTCACCAATGTAAAGGTCGATTGCATTATCTCTGTTAGCACGTTTCATACCTTCAATAAATGGAAGGTTAAGTACCTGTGGTGCCTGACGAAGTAACCAGTTATCAGCCTTCTGTCCGGCTAATCTTACACAGTGAATTCTTGACTGCTGTCCTGCACCTACACCTATTGCCTGACCGTTTTTAACGAAACATACTGAGTTAGACTGAGTATATTTTAATGTAATCATAGCAATTGCCATGTCAATTTTAGCTTTTTCAGGAAGGTCTTTGTTTTCAGTAACAATATTGTCAAAGAAATGTTCATCAATATTTAAGTCGTTACGTCCCTGTTCAAATGTAACACCAAATACTTCTTTATGTTCGATTGGAGCAGGTTCATAATCAGGGTCAATCTGAATAATCGCGTAACTTCCTTTTTTCTTTCCTTTTAACATTTCTAAAGCTTCAGGTTCATAACCCGGAGCGATAATTCCATCTGAGAATTCTCTCTTAATGATTGCTGCTGTAGAAACATCACAAACATCAGAAAGAGCAATGAAGTCACCATATGAAGACATTCTGTCAGCACCTCTGGCTCTTGCATAAGCGCTGGCAAGTGGTGATAATTCTCCTAAATCATCAACCCAATAAATCTTTGATTCGATTTCACTTAAAGGAAGACCAACAGCAGCTCCGGCAGGTGATACATGCTTAAAAGATGTAGCAGCAGGGAGTCCTGTAGCTTTCTTTAATTCTCTAACTAACTGCCAACCATTGAACGCATCAAGGAAATTGATGTATCCCGGTTTTCCGTTAAGAACTTCGATAGGAAGTTCACCTTCATTCATAAATATTCTTGATGGTTTCTGATTTGGATTACAACCATATTTTAATTCTAATTCTTTCATTATAAATCTCCAATCTTTAAATTATTTATTCTTGTTAATAATCTTAGTTTCGTATTTCCCTGTTTCAATATCGATATATCTTACAAATAAAGAAACTTTGTTATCTTTATTTAAACTGTTCCAAAGCATATCTGTGAATTCGTTCATATCATCTTTAATTGAAACAAGCTTTGGTTCACCTTCAAAACTTGGAAGCGGATTTCCATCATGCATATATGTATGAATAAAGTGACCTTCTCCATTTACAGGATTTTCATATGTAAATGTGTATCTGTTGCATGCATCAGGGTTACCGTTGTTGCTCTTTAAAATAGACATTGCATAATTATAAGAACCATTTTCAACCTGCATAACTCCTGAAATTCTAGGTGTATAGTTAGGACCGTCCGGTTCAAATTCTCTTGTTCTTAATGACTGCTCAAAAGTCTGACCTTTATCCATTAATTCGTAAACAGTATCTGTCTGGTCACCGTTTGTAACGATAGTTCTGTTACCAAGAACACGAACAGGAGCATAGATAATAAGACTTGGATCTACTAATTTAGAAGGGTCAAATGCCTGAGTACGGATTCCTTCGCCATCTTCGACAAAAACTCTGTTTCTGCTGTTTTCGCTTCTTCCCATGATGAAATAAGCTGTTACTGCGTATTTGCCATTAGGAGTTTTACCGATTACGATTCCTCTTCCAGGGTACGCATTTTCTTTTAATTCATTTTCAAGTGATAACATCTGCATAGTGTTTCTCCTTTATAAAAAATTTTTTCTTTGGTTTCCAAATATAGAAAGGTAAGCAAGGTGCCTTATAAGACATAGCCTACGCAAATCCTGCCAAATGGGTATAAAAAAACCACCTGGGAAACCTAAATGGTTGCCCAGGCGGTCGGCTTCGATACATCTCCATACTCCCTGTGAGTGCTCTCACTTATCCGCCAGTCGTATGGAATCTAAATTTAGAATAAACCATTTGATAAAGAATTTCAACACCTTTAGAAAGAAAATTGAAACAAAATCGATTAGAATATGTGATATAATGAGCGGGGAGAGCGAAAAGCTACTTGTAGCTTTACAGCGAACGGCAAATTGCGATAATGATAGACACCAAAGCAGCAAAGCTACGAATTATGATATAATGAAAAATACAAATAAAGATAAAGATTAACGGAGAAGGTAAATATAATGAATATTAATATTGCAATATGCGATGACAATAAAATATTTATTGATAATATGAAGACAAAAATCATAAAAATATCAAAGAATATGAAATACAATACTGAGATATTTATTTATACGGATGGTAATATTTTGCTAAATGAAATCTGTGAAGAAAAAGAAAGCATAGATGTTCTAATGTTAGACATCGATATGCCTCATATATCAGGGTTACAGATTGCGAATGAAATTAGAAAAAGAAAATTAAACATTACTCTAATATTTGTATCGGCACATGATGAGATGGTGTTTGATGCCATACAATATCAACCATTTAGATATATGAGAAAGACACGGTTAGATGAGGAACTGCCTCAGGTATTAGAAGATGTTTTTGAACTTTTAAAGGATAAAGATGATAAATATACAATAATTAAAACAGATGAAGGAAATAAAAAAATAAAAAATTCTGAAATAATGCATATAGAAGTGGATAAAAGAAAATTAAAAATATGCATGTATGATGGAAGAGTAATGTATATTGGAAAAAGTTTAAAAAATTTTTTAGAGGAACTGGATGATAATAACTTCATTCAAATCTATAGTGGATGTGCAGTAAATATTAAATATGTAAGTGAGTTTTCTAAAGTTGAAATCACACTGGATAATAACGAAAAACTGCCGGTTAGCAGAACGAGGATGAGTGATGTTAAAAAGACATTATTAAAGTATTGGAGAGAGAAAGTATGATAGCTTTTTATTGGGTAGTAGAGTATTTGGGGAGTTTTATTGACACATTAATGTGTTGTATATTTTGTGGAATATTTATAGGCGAAAAAAATGATGAATACAGAAAGAAAATATTTTTGTATTCTTTGATAGGGGCAGCGATAATAACAGGTTTAAATACCATAAAGACGGTTTCATTTATTTTATCATTTTCTTTTATGATTATGTATATTATCATTCAATGGGTTATATACAGACAAAAACAGAAGTTCGCCATATTATTGGTATTTTTATATGGTGTAATCATAACAGCAGTAGAGTTTGTAGTTGTATATGTAACCTTATTCCTGACAAATCAATCTTCTATTGAAGATAAAAGTCCTACAAGATATGTATGTATGGTAATTAGCAAAGTACTTTTAGTTCTGGTAATAATGATTATTGATAAAATTGTTAGCAAAAGAAGGATTATTTCAGGAAAATATGCAGCAATTATAGGATGTGTTGCATTCTTTATTTTCGCATCAAATTTTTCAATTATATATTTAGGATTAAAACAGCAGGATTCAAATGTTGCATTAATAAGCACTATATTTTTTGTGGCAGATATGATATTGGGAGTGCTTCTTTTGTATTTCATACTTAAACTGGCCGACAGTTATGAAAAACAGAAAAACATAGAATTAGTTGAAATGCAAAATAGAATGCTTAGCAAATCACTTGAAGACACAGAGAGAGCATTTGATTTGTGGAGAGAAAGTATTCATAATTATAAAAATAATATTATTACATTGGCACAGCTTGTTGAAGAGGAAAGTACAGCGGAGATAAAAAAATATTTAAATAATGAAATACAACAACTAGGAATAAAGACACATTACGCAATGACAGGAAATAAAGTTATTGATGCTGTTTTAGCAACAAAGAAAAACTCGGCAGAGCATAAGGGAATTAATTTTTATGCAGATGGAAACATTCCTGATAAATGTATTGTTGATGAAATTGATTTTACAAATATAATTGGAAATCTCCTAGATAATGCAATTGAAGCTGCTGAAAAAGTCGAAAATGGAAACGTAAGTATTGTAATAAAACCACAGAAGAAATTTATAATAATAAAAGTAAAAAATTCTTATGATGGAAATAAAAATAATGAATTACAAACAACTAAGAAAGATAAAGAATACCACGGAATTGGTTTGAAAAGTATAAAGCGTATAGTAGAAAAATATCAGGGAGAATTTGAACTTGAGTTTAAAGAAAAAGAGGTTGAAGCTACAGCATTATTGCTAAATGTATAGCCAAAACTATTTTATATTCGACAAAATTCGACATCACATAATATATAAAACTACAAAAAATTGCCTTTCCCCAGGCAAAAAATGACAAGTTACGCAAAAAATGATACAAGTTACGCAAAAAAATGTTTTGAAGCATTTTTTTTGGTAAAATATATCTGACTCTAATAAATAGGGGGAAAAAATTGAGATTCATATATAAGAAGCTGGATGGATTGTAGGAAGTACAGTTTAATCCAGCTTCATTTTTCTATAATTTTTCAGGAGGGTATTTCACATGATGCTAAGGGTATAAGTAATAAAATAAATGCGTATAAAAATTGAAACGTTTTTAGTGACGTGTTCATAAAGTTGATATGTATATGGAGGGAAAAATGAAAGTAAAGACATTGAGAAAAATAGCTTATGTATTAATTTTTGCAATGATGGTTGAGGCAATAACTTTAAATATTAATATAAATGCATTTTCAAAAAAAACAATAACATTGGAAAAAATGAATGAAAGCAAAGTAAAAGCTTTATTGTGGCTTAAGGAAAAACAAAAAAAGGATGGAAGTTTTGGAGAAAATCTTAAAACATATTACACAACACAGTTGCTTGAAAATTTAGAATATGAAAATACATTTGCAGATGAGAAGATATCCGCATTAAAATATCTTGAAGATATAGAAGTAAACAGTAATGATGATTTGTTTAGAAAATATAATGCTGCATCAAAACAAAACAAATATTATCACATTAATATGGAAGAACCTAAATGGAACGAATTACAAAATACAGATGGTGGATTCAGTTTAGTAGAAGGATATAAAAGTGATATTCTAGACACTGTTCTTGCAGTCAATGGAATGTTAGAATGTGATTCATTTTATGGTGCAGAAATGAATAAATCAATGGAATACATTAAACGAGCACAGAATAATGATGGAAGTTTTGTGTTTGTAGACGGAAATCCTAATATATATCTAACTGCTTATACATATAAGACAGTTAACAGATATTTAGAGGGAAATATAAACAGTAGTGTAAAAAATGTAGCACAACAAGCAGAATCGTATCTGTTAAAGAATGAGAAAGAAGATAAGTTATGGGGTGTTGGGGAAGAAAAAATTAAGGACACCCTTATGGCATCAATTGCTCTTGCAAAAAATGATGAAAATACTCTTAATAGAATAGCATTAATATCAGATGAAATTGGCGAAGACGGAAGTATATATAGTGATGTTGAGCTAACATCACTATATGTAAGTTTAATAAATGAATATGAAATGGCTTGTGGAAAATTAGATTTAAATTATGTGAAAATTAAAGATGTGAAACTATGTGCTGACAAAGAAAGAATAGGTGCATATACAGAAATAGAAGTTATTCCGGTTATTTTTGGAATGAAAGATAATTATGAGATTATTGTTACAATTTCAGATGATGACGACTACACAACCAAACTTAATAAAACAAAAGACAACATATATGTTTGGAATACCCAAAATAAAAAAGGAACATTTGAAATATCAATAATGGTGGTTGACAAGTCTGACATGAGAGTAGTGGCAAGTAAAACAAAGCAAATTAAAGTGTATGAAACATTTGATGTTACAAGTTTAACATGCTCAGTATCTCCCAAAGCATACAAGCTTAATTGTGGTAAAAGTATAAAGGTCAATACTTCAGCATATGTGTTATCCAATATAAATAAAAGTGTAACACGTGAAATTATCGTAAAAGATGAAGAAGGAAATAAGCTATATACAGATGCCGAAAAGGTAAACATAGACTGTAAAGATAGAGAAATAATGTTTGATGAGTTTTCATTTGAACCGGAAATAGAAAAAACATCATTATTAAGTGTAGAAACTAATATCAAGGCTGACGATAAAGTTATAAAAACAAAGACGGCGTATATAAAAGTGTATGAATCAGAAGATGAAAATAGAATAGATATAGACTACGATACGAATGCAAATTACATATATAATTATACAGATGAAGTAAATATAAATTTTAAATTAGCGGGTAAAGGATTGTCTGAAAATATTAAGAGAAGACCTATGGATATAGTAATTATCTTAGATAATTCAGGTAGTATGAGTAGTGAGGATTGGATAAAAGCTTCTGAAGGTGCAAAAATAATTGTGGAAAATATGCAACCGGAAGACCGAATGGAAATAAGGTATATAAATCGCGACAGAGCAGTCCAAAATTTTACAAATGATAAAGAATTATTAAATAAAGTACTAGATAATAAGATAGTTCCGGGCGGTGCAACAAAACTTAATCAATCTTTTAATTGGAGTATTGACGATTTGAAAAAATCTGAGGATAGAGATAAATCAATATATATTTTTTCAGATGGTGTTAGCAGCGGATGGCCTTGGGATTTAGGAAATATACGGGAAGATGAGTTAATAAATGATAATATTAGAGTCTTTTCGGTATTTATGAGTTCTAATGTCGAGTCAGAAGATGCACAAAAAAATGCATTGAAAAAACTTGATCATTTAGCTGAAATTACAGGGGGATTGTCTTTCGATGCTGCAACAAGGGATAATATTGAAACATGTATAACTGAACTCTTAGGAGACATGTTCAAAATGGCGGGAAAAGATATTAATCTGACTATGACGGTTGGCGAAAACATACCAATTGATAATGTGCAATTTGGGGTAGAACCTGTAGGAAGAAATGTAAATGAAGATGGCTCTACAACAATAAAATTTGACAGAAATTATTTAAGTGTCGGTGAAGATTTAATGATAAATATAAAATTTCTATTATCAAATCTTTCTTTAGAAGGACAGGTAGAATTGTTAAAAGATATTAAATTTTCTTACGTAGATGAAAACGATGAAAATGTTGAAGTCAGTCTTGATGATATAGTTTTTGATGTGGTATCTGATGTAAGTACTATGGTACCGGAAGTCGCAGATGATGAAGAGAACTACGATGAAAATGAAGATGGTACGACTAACATAATAAATAATAATGAGTTAAACATTTTTTCGCATAACAAGTCAGAGAATATTCAGGAAGTAACAATGGATTTGCTTTCAGGTAATATAGTAATGTCGGATAAAGAAGCTTTTATTGGAGATGAATTACAGGCTAATGTTGGCTTTGATAATGTAAGTAATTTAGATGACAAAAATGTAAAAGTAAAAGTACTCTTTGTTAATAAAAATAATCAGCAAAACACTTACGTTAAAGAACAAAACATAGATGTTGAACAAACTAAAGAAACTACCATAAACATTGATACTGAGAATCTCTTTGAAGGGGATTATATTGTTATTTTGATAGCGGAATTAAACAATGAAATGACAGCTTTAGATGCAACAGGAATTTCTTTAAAAGAACATATGTATAAGTTAACAGTAAATGCAGATAAAGGTGGAAGTGTAGACATAACAAATGGTGAATATAAGTGTGGAGAATTAATACATATAGTGGCAACAGCCAAAGAGGGTTATGTGTTTGACAGATGGGTGTCAGATGATATTGAATTGTTATCAAATGAGGTTAATAGTTCAAATATAAGTATTAGCATGCCAAAAAAGGACGCATCTATTAAAGCTATATTTGCTAAAACTAAAAAAATAGAAGATAAAAGTGACAACTATGACAGTCAGGATGGTGATAATTGTAAAGATAATAATGTAAATTGTAATGACAAAACAGACAGTAGCAAGATTAATATAAATAGAAATGCTGTTGCGAATAAAGATGTTGATAAAAAAGCTAATAGTGGTAATAAAGTGTCATACGTTCCAAAGAAAGAAGGACAAAACAACATCTATAGGAAACATAACAATAAAAATAATAGTATTGGTAATAATCACAAGAAAACCGGAACTTTAATAAGTCCATTAACCGGAGATTTTGCAATAAAGGACAAAATAAGAATTGCATTAATAATACAAAGCATTGCATTAATTGTAATATGTATTGCATTAAAGAAAAAAGATGAGACGGAGCAAAAAGGGGTATAACAATGTCATTAAGCATGTTTAAAAATAAATTATATAATATGATAATTGCAGTATCATTAGTTGTTGCAATTGTCACTGTGACTTCATATGTACCTGAAATGTTTGAAAAGCAAAATAACAAAAAAGAACAGGTAAGTAATGAAATTAAATATGAAGAACCGCAGATAAAAGTAGAGTCAGCAAGAAAAATTCTAAATTTAACACAGACAGTAAATCAATTGAATGATGCTACAACATCAAAAAAAGACATAAAGCAATATTTAAGCAATATGAGTGATTCAATTGCAGAAATAACTAAGTCTGTAAGAAAAGAAGTAAAAGAAGCTAAGAAAAAAGCTGATTCAGAAATAATTATTAATAGGGCAGAAGAATATCAGGGAAAAGTTGAAAAAGGACTTGGAAAAATTAACAGTAGTATTATCAAATTGTCAGAAAATCTGGATTTAATGGCAACAGCTGAAATTGAGACAGGAATAAAAGACATTGTTAATGAAATAGATGATATTCAAAAGGTGGAAACGCCGGAAGTAAAATATAACGATAAAGCTCATGGTGTGGCAGATGGATATGATACTGAAAAAATAGTTGGGGAGGAACTAGTTGAATCTAATTTGACAGAGTTATCAGTTACTCCGGAAGCAAATGATTCATATCTTGAATTGAATGACGAAATCAGAAAAATAGCAGATGAATTAAAGACTCCTGCTGAGGTGTATGAATACGTTAGAAACAATTATCAGTATAAGCAGTACACAGGACTTAGACTTGGTGCAATTGGAACATATGAGCAAAGAGCAGGCAATGATTTAGATCAGGCGTCTCTTTTAATAGCACTATATAGATATAAAGGGTATGATGCAAAATTTGTAGTTGGAAATATTGATATTGACATTAATAGGGCAATGAATTGGCTTGGGGTTAAAACAGAAAAAGCGGCAGTCGATGCGATGAGTATGCTGGGTGTTCCAACTCAATATGGACAAGACGAAAAAGGAAATATTACAAAACTTAGAATAGAGCATACATGGATTAAGGTAAAGGTTCCTTATGATACATATAGAGGAGCCGGAAAAATAAAAGGTGAAGAGATTTGGATAGAACTTGATCCATCGTTTAAGCAATATGAAGATGAAACTGAAAAAAATAGTGTTGAAAAATTACTTTCAGATGAAGTAAGAAAAATGCAGAATTTATCTGAAGAAGATGAATTGAAAGAAGCATTAATTGAATCGGATTATTCAGAAATATTTAATTGTGACTTAGAGAAAAGTAGTGTAGATTTTTTACAGATACAAAATGATATAGAGAATTATTTAACCAATAACAATATTGACATAAAAGAAATGTCTAATGCAATAGGGTTGAGATATATCGTAAAAGATGAAACCGGATATTTGCCATCAAATCTTCCATATACTGTTATTGATAGAGTATATGATGATGATTATTTATCTGAAAACTTCATAGATAAGGTTACATTTTCTTTGCAAAGTTCTTTGTATGGTAAAGTGTTTCTTGGGACACCCGATGCAAGTATATCATTTTATACTGCTGATTTATATGGACATAAAATATCATTAACTTACAAACCCGCATCTGAAGATGATGAAAAAATAATAGAAAAATATGGAAGTTTATTTTCGACGCCTTCGTATCTTGTCAGGGTAAAACCGGTTATATCTATTGATGAAAATGAAGTGCTTGAAGGAAATGAACAGATACCCGGGACATATACAAATCTTATAATGGATATAGATGAAGCAGGAATTGAAAATGTAAAAGTTGAAAATCCATTAATAGCCGGAGGAGTATATGGTATTACATTTGATTACAATACGATAAATGATAACTGCCTTGCTAATAAACATAATGAATTACAAGAGTGCGTCGATAAGGTACAAAGTGGTGAAATAAGTTTAGAACAGGCAACTTCAACCTTGACTAATACAGTTGGAGAAGTATATTTTAGTTATGTAGATTACTATGATCAACTCATAGCAAAGGCATCAGACGTTCAATGGGCTAGAAGTATTGGTGAATGTATTGTAGGTTATGTTCCAAAAGTTAATAACATTATGGGAGTACCTGTTGCAATAAGTGATGGTACTTTATATATAGATGTTGATACGGATACTGTTGGATTAGCATATAATCAGGAAGAAAATATACACCAAAAAACAGAAAAAATTGTTAGAAACAATGCCAACATAAAGAATTTTATGATGGCAAGTGGGTTGATGGGGTCATACCTTGAAGGATATGTTGTGGGTGAAGCCACAAATACAAAAGGAGTTTCTTCTGTTTCCATCATTAAAGAATCTAAAGAGAGAGGCATTAATATTGTCACTATTTCAGAAGAAAATAAGACTATTTTAAATACGTTGTCAATTGACAAAGCAGCGAAAAATGAAATCGAAAAAGCTTTAAATAATGGAAAAACGGTAATAGTTCCAGAAAAAAGCATACAGTATTATGATTGGAATGGGACAGGCTATATAACACTAAATCCTGAAACAGGGGAAGCAGCTTACATGATTAGTGGCGGATTGTGTGGCGGTGAATCATCACAGGATTTGGCAATGACTCTTTTCACAATCATAGTTGCAGTGGCAGCGATATTTGCAATTGCAGTATTTGCATACTTTGCATGGAGTGCGATTGCGGCAATGATTGGAGTTGCGCTCACAATAAGTGAAGGAATCAGCATTTTGGATACCTGTATAATTCTATTGAGCATGGCGGGTGCAATATTTTCAATAACAGAGGCAGGAAATGTTGGAATTGATGCTTATGAATACATAATTGATCCAAGTGTTGAGAATGGCAGCGATATACTTCGAAAAGCTGTAGAAGCCGGGGCGATGTTTTTAATATTTGAAGTTGCAATGCCACGATTAATATCTTCTGTTAGTGCAAAAATAAATTTTGATGAATCAGGATTTTATAAATTTGTCACTAAGAAGTGGGGCGGAAAAACAATAAAAACACCACCTGTGAAACCAGACACAGACCCGGATTTAAATCCAGACGCAGATCCGGATACAAATCCAAATAAAAGACCATTAGGTGACTATTGGGAAAAAATTGCAGAAAAATATGGTCAGGATATTGTAGATAAGCTTAGACCTTTTGGAGATGATGGAAAAAGGCTAATTGAACAGTATGGGGATGAATTAGTTGATATTATTAAGGAATTATCAGAAGATGATACAAAACTTGCGATTCAGTTAGTTAAAGAGTATGGTGATGATGCAGTAAATCAATTAAAAAATGGATATAGTATAATTTATACTAATGCAGTAATAAAATATGGTACATGCAGTCAAGAGTTTAGTGACTGGAATAGTATGAAGAATTACTTTTATAGGAAAGTAGGTAAATTCGTAAATGAATGTAAACCTAAATATTCAAGGGATATAAAAGAGTGGTTTGCGGAAGGTGGCACTATAAAAATTGATATAAATAATGGACATTTAACATGGACATATACAAATTCAGTGGGAGATTCAGTGCCATATATTGATGGATATATTCAATTTCCAACTAAATATCTAAATCCAGATTTAGAAGGTGTAAATATTGGTTCATTTACTGGAAATAGAACAACAGATACAAAAAAACTTATCCAAGTGCTAATGGATGATTATGGATTAGAAAAAGTCCCAGAGGGATATATTGCTCATCATGATGTAATTGATGGTGTTATAAAATTTGTAAGAGTAGATATACATAGTCAATTTACACATATTGGTGGTCATAGTATATGTGGAGGTGATTAAGATGCTAATAGCAAAATACGGAAATGGTTCAATAGAACAGGTAGAAGAATTTGAAAGAAAATATGGAATTAATCTTGATGAGTATTATCGTAAATTCCTAATAAAATATAATGGAGGAGAAACACCAAATACTATATTTAAAAAAGGAAAAGTTTCAGAAACAGTTAGATATTTATATGGGTTAAATGTTGAACAAAGCATTGAGAAAAATATGATCTATTTTGATTGGAAGAAAAATAATAGTATTCCAATTGGAGTTGACAATTTTGGAAATTATTTTTCTATCGGCATTTCTGCAAATAATAATAGTATTGTTTATTTTTGCGATCATGAAAGAGGTTTTAAGAATATAAAAATTTCAGATACATTTCAAGGATTTGTTGAAGCAACACACAGCGAAATGATTAGTGATTTTGCCAAATCTACCATTGAAGAAAGGGAAGCACGCTTAATTGCTAATGGAAAAGAACATAATATTACTGACGGATTACGAAATTTGTGGAGAAAGGAATATGAAAAATATAAAGATATTTTTCAAGAAGAAGTAATATTGTAATGGAAGAATAATAATTATCAGTGTTGGCAAAATTAAAGAGAAAAAATATTGATAATTCAAAAGGAGATATATTATGTCATTTTTTGATATAAGAATAATATAATAATTGAAGGTGAAGATAAAGAATCGGTCTCTGGAAAAAATGATGGAACTTGCAAAATAATAAAAAACAATATTTCATCTAATTATATTAATGGAATGTGATTATGAAAAGAAAAATTAGAAGAATAGGCATTGGCTTAATCGTAATGATTATACTAATAAATTGCTTTATACAATTTATTTATGTCAAAGAGGTTACAAGATTTGAATGTAAATTACCAACAGATGATACGTCATTTGTTTGTTGGACAAAAGAGTCGTTGCTTAATTGGAGTGAAGAGGCGGCAAGAAAAGAGTCATTTGATGTGAGTGAGTTGGAAAGTGATTTGAAAGGTATAGATGATAAACAAAGGTTAGTCATATCGGTGGGACGGGAAATAAGTTTCTTTTATAGATTTAGACCTTGCAAACCAGTTGAGGTAAAGTATAAAAATGATAAAGTGACCAATGATGTATATGTATATAAAGTGAACTACAAAGGTTCAATTATAGACTATACATTATATTAGAAGTGGAAGAGTGGCTGAATAGGCACTCTTTTGCAAATATTGAGTTCACAAATTTTCTGCCTTAAAAATTTCTAATGGAAAAGAAGATAATATTACTGACGGATTACGAAATTTGTGTAGAAAGGAATACGAAAAATATAAAGATATTTTTCAAGAAGAAGTAATGAAATGACAATAGATAATTTTTTGAAGAAAATGATGAAAATTTTTCCTGAAACTAGAGAAAGACTTGAAGAACATATATCTGAGTATGGAGAACGCTTAGACACTATTGTTGTTGAAGAAATAATAATGCCGGAAGTGATTGAACTCCTTAAAAAAAATCAAGATGAGAAAAAACTTCAAGTAATATTTGACTATTTTGAAGATGTAAGTATTAATGCTGATGATTATCTAAATAATGTTTTTTCGGTAACAGTATTGGAAATATTGGGAAATGAGAAAAATATACTGGAAATTGCAAAGAGATATATGGGACCGGTTACTGTTAAACTTCAAAGGAAAGCAGATTTTGCGCTTGGAAGAAAAGTTTAGAAATAGCAGAATGAAAGCGTACTTATACAAAAACAATGTTGGAGTAAAATATGAGAGATAAAATAAAGAATAAATTATATTTTGACAAATACATAGAAAGACAAATGAAAAGAGTATTGATTTATAGTGCAGATGTAAATGATGGGCAAATTAAAGAAGATAGAATACAAGCAGTAAAATCACTTATTAATAATATTGACGTGAATATAATGATTGCCAAGTATTCCAGAGGTGATGACATTGATGAAATTGGAGAAATATATGAGGATGTTTTTCCGAAATGGTTAGAGGTGTTTGAACCCGATTATTATAATAAAAATATTAAAATGTTATCAATAGGGATATGTTTGGGAGTAAGCAAAAATAGTATTATGAAGGTGTATGAAATGCTTTGCACGAGCAGAAAGGAGGATTGGCTTTATGAGTTTTTAGTCAAGTCATATATAGGTGAAGAGGTTGATAATGATATTGAACTGCTCTTTAAAAAACAATACGGAAAACTGAAAAAAATAATTATTGAATCCGATGGAATAATGGGAATAAAAAATTATCTGTCTAAAAATTAGTATAATGCAAATGTAGAAAACTATAATGCACACAATCTTAGCAATAATAATTATTATGGGTATTGGAGTTTTGAGGTTGGTGCTATTGTAAAATTATTAGGCTTAGATGACACTATATTAAAAGATATGAAATACTATCCATATGATTTGGTACATTACAAGGAGGAAAGAGATGGGATTATTCAATAAACTAAATGGAAATAAAGAAGAAAAAAACATGGATAATGCATTTGTGGCAACACCACATTTTTATGCAAACGCAGACAAAAGAGTATTTGGTGCTATTGCATTAACGGAGGGAAATTGTACTATTCTTCCGCTTAATCCTAAAGAGGAATATAAAGTTGATGGAAAAAAAGTTGATGAGTGGAAGATGGTATTAGTAAGTACAACGTTAGATAAAATAATAGGAGAAGTTGATTATTATGCTGCTATTAAAAAAATCAAAGTGGATGCATGCAAAAAGGGAAAGTCTATAATCGTAGATGGATTGTCTCTGGAAAAAATGATGGAACTTGCAAAATAATATAAAAACAATAATTCACCTAATTATATTGGTTGAGGTAAAGTATAAAAATGATAAAGTGACCAATGATGTATATGTGTATAAAGTGAATTATAAAGATTCAATTATAGACTATACATTATATTAGGAGAAAAGGTTAAAATACTTTAGAATACTGAATAATAGAGTAATTGGAGAAGGATATGAAAAAATTAAAAAAGGACTTATTATTGGTTTAATCCTTATAATTCTCGTAATAAGTGGGATGTTTCATTTTATTAGAATTAAAGAAATAACAAGATTTGAATGTAATCACATAATAAATAAACCCACATTTAGGTGTTGGACAAAAGAATCATTAATCAATTGGAGTAAAGATGCAGAAAAAAAGGGCATGTTCGATGTGAGTGAGTTGAAAAATGATTTGAAAGATATAGATGATAATCAAAGATTGATTGTATCGGTTGGACGGGAAATAAGTTTTTTTACAGAATAAGACCATTTAAACTAGTTAAAGTAAAGTATAAAAATGATAAAGTGACCAATTATGTATATGTGTATAAGGTGAACTACAAAGGTTCAATTATAGATTATACGGTATACTAGGAGTAAAAGAGTGACCAAAATAGCTACTCTTTTACTAATTAACCATAGCAATAATGATGATATTGCAGGAGTAAGGGGAAAATAAATGTTAATAGCAAAATATGGTAATGGCTCTATTGAGCAAATAGAAGAATTTGAAATCAGAAATAAAATTTTATTGGAAGAGAACTATAAAAATTTTTTGCTTAAATATAACGGAGGGGATACTCCTAAGACAATTTTAATAAAGGGAAAAAGAAAAGAAATAGTTAGATGTTTATATGGAATTAACACTAAAAATAGCATAGAGGAACATATGAAAAATTTTGAAAGTAAAAGTTGTATGCCAATAGGAGAAGATACGTGGGGCAATTATTATGCTATTGGAGTTAAGGAAGATAATAAGGGGCAAATATTCTTCTGCGACCATGAGAAAGGCTATAAAGATATGAAAATCGCTGATTCAATAATAGAGTTTTTTTCAATGTGCAAAAGTGAAAAAATAGGTCATGTACGAACGATAGAGGAGCGGAAAAAAGCAGTAATAGCGGCAGAAAATTGGAGCAAAATCACTGAAAAAACAATTGAAGGATGGCAGAAAGAAATAGACAAATATGCCAATATAAACCAAGAAGAAGTACTGATATAGTAAGTTTAACTTAAATATATATGGAATGCATGATATCAGGGAGAAGAAGTAAACTACTAAATTATTAAAACAGTATTGGAGTAAAATATGAGAGATAAAATAATGCCTAAACAATATTTTGATAAATATATTGATAAACGAACTGAAATGCTATTGAAATACAATGCAGCATTTGAAAAAGGTGAGGTTAAAGAAGAAAGAGTAAAACCTGTAAAATATGCAATGAGCTTAATTGAAGAGTATATGTTGATTGCGAGATATTCGCGTGGGGATAACATTTGTGAAATAAAAGAAATGTACGAGAATATTTTTGAGAAATGGATATATGTATTTGAACCGGATAATTACAATCGGGCATTGAGAATGCTCTCGATAGGAATATGTCTTGAAACAGAAAAGAAGAATATAATAAGAGTTTACAATCTCCTTCAAAAAAGCAAAAAGGAGGATTGGTTACTTGAATTTTTGGCATGTACTTACATAGGTGAAGAATTTGATAATAATATAAAATTGTTATTCAAAAAAGAATATGAGAAGTTTAAAGATTTCATTGAAAATTCAAGAAATCCATCGGATTTAAAGCAAATATTAAAGAAAGGTTGGTATAATTCGCGGAGAGAAAACTATGATTCACATAATAGAAGCGATTATACATATTGCGGATATTGGAGTTTTGAGGCTGGTGCTATTGTAAAATTATTAGGTATTGATGACACTATATTAAAAGATATGAAATACTATCCATACGATTTGGTACATTACAAATAGGAAAATCTATAATGAGAAGATTGGTAAAGAAATAATTAATTTAATAATCAAAATAGGGGGAATACCAAGATGAAAAATGGAATTTAGAAGATGAAGATGATATAATGTGAGAAAATAAATTTGATATACAAAGCGGAATTGGTGCATTATAGAGGAGATATATAAATTCTAATAACAAAGGATTAGTGACGGAGGTATTATTGTGAAACTTAAGTTAGTAAAAGCAACAAATAAATATCGTAATAAAATCGTAGATATGTTGGATGAGTGGAATAATACTGGCGAAGAAATTATACCTTGTGTAATTGGTCGTTTAGATTATAGTGATTTTGATTACTATTGTAACAATCTGGAAGTAAAAGACACGAGTGAGGGCTTAGTTCCTGATTCTACGTTTTTTTGCTTAGATGAAGAACGAAACATTGTTGTAGGTGCTGTAAATATTAGACATTATTTAAACGAAGAGTTGTTATTAAATGGTGGACACATAGGAGATGGTGTTCGTCCATCAGAGAGAAGAAAAGGGATTGCAACAAAAATGATATCGTTGGCTTTGGACGAGTGTAGAAAGCTAGGAATAAATAAAGTTCTGATGGTTTGTGATAAAGGAAATATCGGTTCGGCTAAAAGTATTGAAAACAATGGAGGAATACTAGAAAACGAAGTTGTAGTTGATGGTGTTATGGAACAAAGATTTTGGATTGATTTGAATAAAATGTAAGTTGTAGAATTAGTGTAAAAGAGGCTATAGACTTTGCAAAAGAATGTATCATGTCAAAACAAAATATACCCAGAAACCATATCATTAGAAGACGGATTGAGAGATAGTGTTAAATGGTATTTGGAACATAGTACAGAGGTTAATAAGAAACCTTATTTTAAATATATAGATAAAAATTTGTAGAGATAAAGAAATTTGAAAAAGGATTATGGTGAAAAAATGAAAAATTACACGTATATTTCTTTAAGAGAAAAGCCAGAACTAAAAAATTGTGCAGCCGAATGGTTTCACAGTAAATGGGGAGTTCCAACAGAAGCTTATCTTGAATGTATGGAAGCTTATCTGAATAAGAAAACAGAATATGGTTGGTATATTTGCTTGGATGAAAATAAAATTGTAGGTGGGCTGGGAGTAATCGAGAACGATTTCCATGCTCGAAAAGATCTCACTCCGAATGTTTGTGCAGTCTACACAGAAGAGGAATATAGATGTCAGGGCATCTCAGGACATCTGCTTAATATGGTTGTAGAAGATTTAAAATCAAAAAACATAACACCTGTCTATTTGATTACAGACCATACCAGTTTCTATGAAAGATACGGTTGGGAATTTTTGTGCATGGTACAGGGAGATGGAGAACCCAATATGACCAGAATGTATATCCACCAATAGCTTTCAGTTTATCATACAAATGCTTTTGTGTTGCACGCAGTCATTTATAATTTCAACGTTGAAAAAGATGCCTATTTGTCTGAAAAGTTAACTATTGAGAGTAAAAAGTTGTCTTTTCAAAATATAAAGTTTGCTATTGAGAGTCAGAATTATAATGAACCAACGAAAAAACATATTAAAAATATATGAAGAAATTGAAACTAATCAGATATTTGGTGCTCCTGAGATAGAGAGTATTGAAATGTTCAACTTCAACGGCTAGGAATGTTATGAAAAAATTAAAAGAAATAGGTTTTGTTAAAGAAGTTAAAGGAAAAGGAAAGTATACTTTTATTTCTGATTTTAATTATGTGAAAATGAAAGTCGCAAAATTAAATTAGATGTAACATTAGTAAAGAGGAGACATATGAAAAAACAGAAGGAATATAGCTTTTTAAATAATTTTATTTATGCCCTGAATATTGAGAGAAAGAGTAACTTAAGACTGCTGGCAATTACATTAATTAAGCCTATAGGAGACATAGTGGGTACTTTGTTAAATTCATATGCTCCTAAATATGTGCTGTCATTTATTGAGGATGATTTGCCATTTAACACAATAATTATGTATACAGTAATTATTTGCTTAATAATGATGATTTTAGATGTTATCAGCACTACATGTTACAACAGTTTCGAGTTTGAATATCGAAAGACAGAAGGCTATGTTGAAAAGAAGAGAATGGACAAGTTATTTCATACTGACTTTAAAAACATGGAATCACCGGATTTTCTTGATTGTGCCCAAAGAGCAAAAACAGCATTGAACAGAGGCAAGGGATTTCATGGAGTTTTATACCAAAGTAGAAATTTTATTGCCCAGGGAACATTAATGATTTTGTCAGCGGCATTAATAGGAATCCAAAATATATTAATGATGATAATTTTCATTGTAATATCTTTTGGAATAGTAAAGATTTCATCTTTCTTTACAAAAAGAGATAAGATCAAGTTTTCAGATGCAATGGCACCAACATGGCGTAAAATGAATTACTTAGAGTCAACTACAAAGAATTTTGATTTTGCAAAAGATATCAGACTTTTTAATATGTCAAATGCATTTTTCAATCAGTTATCAGGTGTAAATGAAACATACAAAGAATTAAACAGGAAACATCACAACAGAATGGTTTTGTGGGAAGTAAGCCTTGGATCAGTATTGATTGTTCAGAAGATTCTTATGTACACATGGCTTGTTTACAATGTTGTTACAGGTGCGTATCAGATATCGGATTTTGTTCTTTATGTTGGACTTGTATCTACATTCCATGCGTCAGTAGGATATGTTAACTGGATTTATTCAGATATGAGAACTAATAGTCTTATGATTAATGATTACAGAAACTTTGTTGACTGGAAGGAAGACAGGGAAACAGCAGATGAAAAAGATGGTCACATTACAGAAATAAATCTTGATAAGTTTGAATTTAGATTTGAAAATGTAAGCTTTAAGTATCCGGGACACGATAATTATGTCTTAAAGAATGTTAATCTAACCATTAAGAATGGAGCGAAACTTGCGGTAGTTGGCGTTAACGGTGCCGGAAAAACTACTTTCATAAAACTTATGATGAAGTTGTACGAACCAAGTGAAGGAAGAATCCTTTTAAATGATGTTGACATAAAAGAATACAACAGGGAAGAATATTTTAAACTGTTTTCACCTGTATTCCAAAATGTGGAATGTTTTGCAATGCCAATCTATCAGAATATTTCATTTGCAGAGGAAGACAAAACTGATATGAATAAGATAAATGAGGTGCTGGAGCAAAGTGGTTTAAGTGAAAAAATCAATTCATACGAAAAGGGCATACATACTAATTTATTAAAAATTTTTGATAAAGAAGGAATTGATTTGTCAGGAGGGGAAAAACAGCGACTTGCCATGGCAAGGGCTTTGTATAAAGATGGAAAAGTTGTTATTTTGGACGAACCTACAGCAGCACTTGATGCGTTGGCAGAGGACAGAATGTATCGTGAATTTGAAAATATGATTTATGGAAAAACAGCAGTTTTTATTTCACACAGACTTGGAAGTACAAGGTTCTGCGACAAGATTGCAATGTTTGAAGATGGAACAATTGTTGAGGAAGGAACTCACGAAGAACTAATGGCTAAGAATGGAAAATATGCTTATATGTTTGGCATTCAGTCACAATATTATGATGAAAAACAAAAAAACAGCGATAATGTGGAAGATGCTGATTTAGAAATCAATGAAGGTGTAGAAGCATTAAAAGTTGAAATGGAGGGAGGACAGTAGTATGAAAAATAATAAAGATAATATCCGTTGCTTTAAGTTTTTTGGAAAATTTGCGTGGCAGAATGACAAGAAATATTATGCTTTTCTTATTTTAAACATAATTGTAAATTCACTGTCTCCCTTTGTAACAATTCTTGGAACCCAGTATCTTATTGATGAAATTGCAGATGAATCTAAGAGAAATATGTTTTGGATTGTGTTTTGGGTAGCTTTTATTTGTATTGGAAGTTTTATTTGTTCAAACCTTAAGAAGTGGACAGGAGAAAACATATCAAGAATTGGCGAAAAGTTTGACAGAATATTTAAAACCAATTTATGTATGAACTGCATTAAAATGAAGTTTAAAAATACAGAGGACACAGATGTTTTAGATATTATTAAAAATGCGGAAAGAGCATTAAATGAAACAGGACAGGTTAATGGTCTTATTACAGCACTGGCAAACATTATCACTAAGTTCTTTGTAGCACTTGGAGTTGTGGTTCTTGTTTGTACAAGAATTCCTTGGTTAATGATTCCTGTAATTATTTCTTTTGCGGTAAACTCTTATACCACATCGAAAGTAAACAAGGGCAGACGTAAGTTCTTCAAAGAAATGAGCAATGTGGAAAGAGGCAGTACATATTTTAATACTGAATTGCAGGAAAGCAGATATGCAAAGGACATTCGTCTTTATGACGCGTCAGAAATATTTGAAAAGAAATATGACGGCTATGTGGACAGAATATATGATACAAGTAAAAAATATTTCATGGGATTCTTGAAATATTGGAATGTAAATAATATATTTTATTCTGTAAGTGATATGACCATTTATATATTGCTGGTGGTAAATATTTTTAACAAAACCATTTCCATTGGCGAGTTTTCAAGTTTATTTCAGGCTACAGGCGAGTTTGCAAGTGCAATTAGAAACATAGTTAATTCATATCTTGAAATGAATTATACATCTTCAGTTTTAAAGTCCTATATTGATTTTGTTGAAAGTGTAGCTGTTGAAGACAATGAATTTGATAGTTCAGCAGCGGAAAACGGATTGTCAGACAATATAACTTTAGAAGAAACAGAAGATATTTTGGCAAACTTTGATAAGTGTGAAATTGAATTTAAGGATGTAAGTTTTAAATATCCAAACACAGAAAAGTATATTCTTAAAAACGTGTCTGCAACAATTAAGGCAGGAGAACATGTTGCCATTGTAGGACAAAATGGTGCCGGAAAGACAACCTTCATAAAGTTACTATGTCATTTATACGATAATTACGAAGGAAAAATATTAATAAATGGCAGGGAAGCCGGAGAGTACAGCTTTAGGGAATATATAAGATTGTTGTCTGTAGTATTTCAGGATTTCAGACTTTTTGCCTTTACAATTAAGGAAAACGTAACAGTTTTTGAGGATAAAAAAGTTGATTTAGATGAAATATACAAGATTGCAGGAATTGAGGATTGGATTAACAGCCTTGAAGAAAAAGATTCCACACATATTTATAAAATGTTTGTGGAAAACGGTGTTGAACCATCAGGCGGTCAGGCTCAGAAACTTGCTATTGCAAGAGCATTGTATAAGAATGCACCTATAGTTGTTCTTGACGAACCTACGGCAGCACTTGATCCTATTTCTGAATACGAAGTTTACAAGAACTTTGACAAACTGGTTCATGGGAAAACAGCAATTTACATTTCTCACAGACTATCATCATGCAGATTCTGCGATAGAATAATAGTCTTGGAGAATGGTTTAGTAGTTGAAGAGGGAAGCCATGAGGAATTAATGGAAAACGAAAAAGGTTTATACTTTAATATGTACAATGTTCAAGCACGACACTATAGTTAATAATTTAGACCATTTGAAGGAGTTGAGATAAAGTATAAACAATTATGTATATGTGTATAAAGCAAACTACAAAGGTTCAATTATAGACTATACGGTATATTAAGAGTAAAAGAGTGACCAAAATAGTCACTCTTTTGCTAATTAACAATACAAAAGAATTGCATTATATAAATAATAATGCTATCATTAATACGATTTAAATTTCATATCAGTATATGGTTTGACAGAATTATATTCGTGTCGATTAATAGGGAATTCGGTTAGAACCCGAAGCAGTCACCACTACTGTAATGCAGACGAGAAAGCAATATGTCACTGGGAAACCGGGAAGGCGCTTTTAAGGATGAAGCTGAGTCAGGAGACCTGCCATATATGCGGTTTAAATATATTTTCCGGGTGAGGAGGATGTGTTTTTTTTGTTGCCATTTTTTAAAGAGAAAAATTAGGAGAGGCTATGGTGAAAAATAATAAACGGATTATTAATAGAATAATAGTTATACTTACTGCCATGGCTTTAATCATAGGAACGTGGGGGATTCGGTATCACAAGGGGGATACACCGGTAAACCCAATGAATAATAAGGCAAAGGCATCTAAAGTGTATGAAAACGATGGCTTGCAGGTAGATGAATTTAATGATTATTCTAATTTGCAAAATTCAGATAACGAAGATAATGAAGAAAATAATGACAGTAATGACAACAGTGAAGAGACTAATAATGAAACAGATGGAAATGGCAATGGAAATGTAAATCTTAAAAGCACTTCTAACAAATCAGGAAATGGAAAAGAATCCGCAGATGAAGGAAAATCAGGTAAAAGCAAGGGTAAATCTTTTGCTAATAAGGTTAATCAAAAAACAGAAACCCTATATTTTACAACTTCAATTATAGATGGAGAAACAATTTCTACATATGAATATGCATTTACGATTACACATTTAGTTGAAAGTCTTACGGTAGAACAACAGTTAGTGTATGTGAATGATGAGCAGATAAATAATTTTGATGGCAGAGTTATTCTTAAGGAAGGAACCAATACTATAGAAATAGTGGTTAATTACAGAAGAGATGACGGCCGTGAAATTATTGCAAAGAAAAAATATACGGTAAATGTAGATACAGGCAATTTGTTTATATCAACAGATTTGAAGGACCAGACTGTAAACAATCCGTTTTTCAAATTTAATTTGCAGGCAAAAATGGGTGAAAATGATGCAGATGTAAAGGTATCGTTAAATGGTAAAAATATAACGGGAAAAGATGGCAAATATTCTGTAATTTTAAAAAAAGGAAAAAACACAATAGTCGCAAAAGCTGAATATGATAAATATTCGATTACAAAAAAGTATGAAATAACTCTTGAATATGAGGATGGTTTTGGAATTGAAACCGATTTGGAAAATAAAACAGTTAATGCAGAAAATATTGAATTTCAGGCAGTTATAAGAAATGGAACAGATAAGGCGAAATTATCTGTAATTGTTAATGGAAACATAATTACAGGAAATGAAGGAGCATATACTTCCGGTTTAAAAATTGGTAATAACACCATTAGACTTAAGGCAACAGATTCAGGAAATGTATCCTTGAATAAAACCTTTACAATTAAATATGTTCCGTTGGCTACAAAAGATACTGAACCGGTTATTTCATATATAAATGTCACTGATGGAATGGAGGTTAAGGGCGAGAGTTTTACCTTATACATTGGGGCAATGGACTATAAGAAAAATAAAATTTATTATGACGGAATTGAAGTTAAATTAAATGGAAAGAAAATTCAGTACAGATGGTCTGCTAATTATGTTGGATATTTGCTTAATTTGCAAAATGGAGACAATAGCCTTGAAGTTAAGATAACAGACAGCGATGGAAGGTATAAGGAATATAGTTACAAATTAAAATGTACATATATAGATGAAGGAACCGTTATTGGTACGGCAACAGTAAGCATCGATGCGAAGGTTATTCATTTAGGAGTCCTATTAAGACCTAAAACAGTAGATATTTATTATGGAGATAACGCAGCAGATATATTTGAACGTGCTATAGAGAAAAGCGGATTCTCATATACAAACAGCGGAACAGTGGATAAAGGATTTTATCTTGAAACTATATCAAGACCGGGAATTTTAAGAGGCTGGATGATTGATGATAAATTAAAAGATGAAATCATTGAGGATGGACTTCAGTTTAATATAGACCCTTCAACCGGAGAGTACATATATGACATGGATAGCTTAGGACAACTTGATTTCTGTCAGGGTTCAGGTTGGGCGTACAGTGTTAATGATGAATATAAAGAATACGGAATGTCGGAATATAAGCCAAAAGATGGTGATGATATAAAGATTAGATACACTTTGGCATATGGAAAGGATATTGGAGGATATAATCCGTCAAGCGGTTCTTATGGTATCAAAGATAAATATAGTGTTACATATTAAACGACTAGGCTTTCAAAAGAAAGGTATTAAAGATGAATAAAAAAATAGAAGATATTGTTTCAGAAGTTAAAAAGGTTGTAATAGGTAAAGATGAAATCATAGAAAAAGTATTAATGGCGATATTAGCCGGAGGACATATTTTATTAGAAGATGTGCCGGGAGTAGGAAAAACTACATTGGCATTAACTTTTAGTAAAGTATTAGGACTTGATTATAAGAGAATGCAATTTACACCCGATAGTGTTCCATCAGATATAACAGGATTTTCGGTATATAACAAAAATAGTGGCGAATTTCAATATATGGAAGGGTGTGCAATGACAAATCTATTGCTTGCAGATGAAATTAACAGAGCTTCAAGCAAAACCCAATCTGCGTTACTTGAAGTAATGGAAGAAGGAAAGATAACGGTAGATGGAGTTACAAGAACAGTGGAAAAACCATTTGTTGTAATTGCAACTCAAAATCCTACAGGATGGATTGGAACACAAAGTCTTCCAAATTCTCAGTTAGACAGATTTATGATTAGACTTAATATGGGATATCCGGATATGAATAATCTGATAGAAATTATGAAAGACAGACATCATGAGAATCCGTTAGACAAAGTAAAGCATGTTATTAATAAAAATGAATTAATAAACCTGCAGGAATTGGCGGGGAATATTTATGTGTCAGATGAAATTTATGAATATATAAGTAAGCTTGTAGAAAAAACGAGAGAACATGAACTCATAAAATTAGGAATCAGCCCTAGAGGAGCATTGGCAATTTGCAAAATGGCGAAGGCAAAAGCGATGCTTGGTGGAAGAGATTATGTAGTGCCACAGGATGTTCAATATATTTTTAAAGACGTATGCAGTCACCGTATAATTGTGGAATCAAGGTCAATGATTAATGAAGTAAACACTGACGAAATAATGAAAGAAATAATAGAAAGTGTAGAAAATGAATAGAAAGAGCTTAGGATTTTTTTTACTGCTGTTATTATTTCTGATATCAGCAGTAGTGTGGCGGCAGAAATTATTTTTAATAATTCCTATAATTATGATTTTGACAGGAATACTTACATTTGCCTATGCAAAATTAGCAACTACGAATTTAAATGCAGAACTTAAATTCACAAATGTAGTGGATAAGGGCAAAAATGTTACAGGAAAAATAATAGTAAACAATAAATACCCTGTTCCATTAAATGAGATGGTTCTTAATTTTGAAATAAAGAACATACTTACAGGCGAGACAAAGAAAGTTAAAGAGAATTTGTTCCTTGGTATAACAAAGAAAAGTGAAATGCCACTTGAACTTGAATCTAAATATTGTGGATGCATAAAGGTAGAACTGAAAAATATCGAGATATTTGATATTTGGGGAATAGCGTCTATTAAGAAAAATTTTAATGAAAGTCAGCAGGTATATGTTATGCCGTATACCATTACACAAGATATTGAACTTGGAAATTCAAATGCAAAGGAAGCGTCAGATACATGGCAATTCATGGAGAATGTAGCAGGAGTTTCAGGAGAGGTATTTGATATTAAGGAATATCAGATTGGAGATAACATTAAAAATATCCATTGGAAATTAACAGGTAAATATGAAAATCCAATGGTTAAAAAAATGGCTAAAGAGGCAGAAGATTCAATCATATTAATTTTTGACAACCGATTTGAAAATTCCAAATATGAAATGGCGGATGCTTTAGCAGAAATGTTCATATCATTAAGTAGGAATCTTTTTAACGAAAATATTCCTCATACTATAGGATGGTGGCAGGAAGATAAAGAAAAATATATTTCATATAACATAAGAAGTGAACAGGATTTAGTAAGCAGATTACCTAAAGTATTAGCAGCAGGAAAATGCTTAAACAAGACATCAGAATATGAGAATTATATAGCAAAAATGTCATTTGAAAAAGCACATACGGTTATAGTGGCAGAAACAAAATCTGATGTACATAATATAGCGGCAAAAGGCGTTACGTGGCTTACTGTAGATGATGAATTAAACTCAAATAACTTAAAGCAAGGAAGAAAAATTAAACTCAAATAATTAAGAAAGAAAAATTTAAAATAAACAAAAAAGGACAATTAAAATATGAAAAATCAAAATACTGTTGATTTAAGAAAACTGAATAAAGAAGATAAAAAATCAACAGATATTTTGATGGCTTTGATTATGGAATTAATTGTTCTGGTTGGAATAACAGGATTTGTATTTAAAGTGACAGAGTTTAGGATAACGGCATTTGGATTAAATATGAAAGTTATTTTAAATGATATTTCTGATTTAATCGGAAAAAATTATGGAATGATTACTCAAAAGTACATATTAAATCCTGACTTTAAAATGGATTTGCTTTTAATAGGACTATTAGCTTTAATTGCAATTGTTTTATATATTGCAATTAAATATGAAAATCAGGCAGTATTTGCAATTGGAATAATAGTCACAGTAGTTATTCAGGGAATGTTTGGTGGTAAAAAAAGTTGCCTTATGGCAGCAGTTTTAATATTTGCAAATATAATTTGCCTAAATAAAAAAAGATTAAGCAGTGCATTTGAACAAAATAATAAAAGTAAAGTATTAATAGTCTTTTCAATGCTTGTTATTAGCATTTTATGTGTTCCAATATCATATGAGACTAATACAGATAAGATGTTGGAGAACTTAAACCAAAATATAAATCATAAAACAGATGATTTGAGATATTTAAAGAAAAATAAGATTGCATTGAAAGTAAAAATGTCAAAGCCACAGTCTTATTATTTGAAAGGCTTAGTGGCAGGAGATTTTTCACAAAACGGTTGGAAGGAAACAGATAAAAAGAAACTGTACAAGTATGCAGATTTATTCTTCTGGTTACATAAAGAAAATTTTTATGGGCAGACACAATTGTTTAATGCAAAAAGCGAGGGCAATAGTGAAATTGATATAAACAAGATGACTATTAATGTTTTAGGGGCATCTTCGAAATACATTTATTCACCATATGAATATGTTTCAGATAATGATGGGTTAACAGATAAAGATGAAATAGGAGATGAAAAGCTTCTGTCAAAAGGCTTATATGGCACAAGAAAATATGAACTTGATGTGTCAGATAACATAGTGACTAATTATTCAGATATTGTGGAAAATCTTAAAAATAATGGAGATAAGCCGACAAAGTATTTAAAAAACGAAAATTACTATAATGAATTTGTATATAAAACATATTTGGATTTGACAGTAAAGCAAAAGGAAATACTTGGTACATATTTGAAAAAAGATAATGATAATCATGATTCATACAGTTACGCGAAATCAGAGATACTAAATTATTTAAATAAAAATATTAAATATAGTAAAAAGTTTCAGGGGATAAATGATTATGGAAACTTCGTAAATGAATTTATGGAAGTTGAAAAAGTGGGTAATGACAAGGATTATGCCACGGCAACAGTTTTAATGTTCAGATACTTTGGAATACCGGCAAGGTATGTTGAAGGATATCTTATTACGCAGGATGATGTGAAAGATGCTGATGATAACAGCACTATTAACATACCTAAGAATAATTTTCATTGTTGGGCAGAATATTATCAGGATGGTGTTGGATGGATTCCATTTGAAACTATTAAATCATATATGGATTTGATGGGAATGAATGACAGCTTTACATCGGGCTTGGAGAATGAAACAAATGATAACAGGCAGATTAGTCAGGAAATAGACAGAGATAATTATAATGGTGAAGAACCTGAAAAAGAAAAAAATGATGATAATGATAAAAATAAATCTGAATTAAATTACCTGATATGGATTATTTGCAGTTTATTAGCAATTGCAATTATTACGGCTGTTATCTATGAAATAAGATTATATTTTATCAGAAAAAATATAAAACAGGATAACAACAATGCCAATACAAATAAGGCAATAATGAATTTATTTTCATATCTTATGAATGCATACTTTATCATTGATAAAACTAATAGATTTAAGAATTTAGAAAAATATGAAGAATTTCTAAAGGCTTATGAGAGTGAGTGTGAAGCAGGATATTTGGAAATGATGACATTATATCAAAAGGCAAGATATAGCAACAAGACTTGTACTAAGGAGCAGGTAAATCAAATGAAATATTACTGTGAAAATGTTAGAAAAGATATTTTCCTGAAACTTAGCAAATGGCAGAAATTTAAATGGAAATTTGTTTATAAATATGGAAGCCTTAAATAATGTTTAAATGCAAAATAAGAGAAATATAAGATAGTAGCAAATAGTTTATGAAAAAACATATAAAGTAAAATGAGTGAGAACGAAATGAAAAAAAGAATTTATGGATGGATTTTAAGTTTAATAATTGTAATAACCACATGTTTTGCTAATTGTGGAAGTCTAATTACTGTATATGGAGAAACAGAAGAGAAAGGTACCGTTACAGTTTATTTTACATTGAGTGAAGATGGAAAATTTGTAACGGGAAATGATGATAATGAAACTGTTTTGTGCCATATTCCTGTGACTATAAGTTATTTTGACTTAGCTGAATATGGTATGGAGGATTACTACAGATATGAAGCAGATTCATTTGAAGAAGGTGGAAGATACAATAGTGATAAAATTGTAGAAAGACCGACATTACTTCATCTTTTCATTAAAATGCTTGAAAAGTATTATCTTAGAAAAGGAGAAAAATTTGTAGTAAATGACAGATTACAGGATGCAATGAGTATTTCCGGTTCTGCAACAAGTTTATATATGACAAGATTTTGGGGACATGATGAAAACTTAATGTATTATGTTGATCACGAATATCCACTTCAGGCAGCAGGATGGGGGTCAACATCTGACTACATTTTGCTTGAAGATGGAATGGAAATCGATGTGGCAATGTTTTCTGATTGGGATTTCTATCACACGGGTGCATTTTCATTTTTTACAAGTGAAAGCACAAAGTGTACAAATCCCGGAATTTTTGACATACATACAAATGAAAACATAACTTTGACAATGAGGGGAACTGCAACAAATGCAGCAAATGATGGTAATTCATCTTTCGTAGGTGAAGCGATGCCCGGTGAAAAAGTAGTGTACTGTAATGCTTTGCAGGCGGTGTCGGATTATAACAATGATAATTGGAAAGAATTAAGTCAGGAAACTGACGATAATGGACAGATAACATTAACATTTGACAAACCCGGAACTTATTATGTTTCATCAACATCAACTTATGAAAATTATAAATTGAGTTCAGGAAATGCATGCGTTGCACCACCAATTGCAGTAATCAATGTTTCCGGAGAAAACGTATCAGAAGAAACAACAGAAAATCATCCCGGAGAATATGACGGCAGATTAATAAAAAACATTGAAATAAGTAATGGCATTTCAGATAATTCAAAATCTTATAAGTTTGATGCACCATTTGATGCAAATACAAAAGCATATACAATTACGGTTCCCGATTATGAAGATTCAGTATGCGTAAAGGTGGGATTGGAAGAAAGTGTACCTGATGGAACAGAAATTAAAGCTAACTATACGGATACAAATGGTGAAAGCAAAGAAATAATTATCAGTGGAAATGATGAACTGGGAAAGAAACTGGGAAAAATCATTGAAAAAGGAACTGTTGATAATAAATTTGTATTAACAGCAGCTTATAGCAAAGTTGTAGAAAAATACACATTCAATATAAAAAGACAGACAACATTAAAAGGTATTACATTTGCAAATAAAAAAACAGGCAGAAATATTTCCATACAACCTGAATTCAACAGGGATACTTACGAATATGAAATAAGCATTCCGAAAAATTTGGAAAAGATAGAAACACAGATAGTTCCATATGATGAAAATTACAACATATATGTAAATGACGAACCTGTTGATGGAAACAGTAAGATTGATATTAGCACAGAAATAGATGGAATAAAGATTAGTGTTAAAAAAGATGAGTGCAGTTATTCGACTTACATAATTAAAATTGCAAAAATAAATCTTGCTAATACAGATTTTAAATTAACGAACGGAAGTATTATTCAGATAAAAAATAGTGATGGAGAAATTATAGCAGGTAAAAATGTTGTTGATACGCAGTTTACGGCAGAAAACTTGCTTGAAGGTGAAAAATATACTTATGTCGTTACTAAATACGGATATAAATCTGTAAGTGGAAGCTTTGTTGCAGGAGCAAATACTAATATAGATGCAACACTAAAAGAAGCTGATGTTAATAATGCAATAAATAAAGGAATTACTTCTATATGGAGTAATTTCAGAGGCAATGATGAAAATAATGGTGTGACAAAAGCATTAACACCTACTGACTATACAAATTCTATGCTTTATTGGGCAGAAAAAGTTGGTACGGGATTTGGAAGCGGGGCACCAAGTTCGCCGATTCTTGTTGGAGATGATTTGGTATATACTACAGCGACATCGATTGTAAAGGTAGATACCATAACAGGAAAAGTAATTAAAAGTGGAAACATGATAAGAACCTCAGCTTTTAATATTACACCTCCAACATATGCAGACGGAATGATATTTGTTGCACTTGCAAGTGGAGCAATACAGGCATTTAATGCAGATACATTAGAATCCTTATGGGTTTATGAAGACCCATTATATGGTCAGCCAAATTCACCGATTACCTATCACAACGGATATATTTATACAGGATTTTGGAATGGTGAGACAGGAAATGCAAATTATGTTTGTTTGTCAGTTACAGATGAAGATGTAAATGACAAAACAGAAAAAAAGACAGCGAGCTGGACATATACATCAAAAGGTGGATTTTACTGGGCAGGAAGTTATGTATGTGACAAATATCTTGTAGTAGGAACAGATGATGGAGCGAAAGCGGATGAAGAAGGTAAAGGTTCATTGATAGTTCTTGATTCGTTAACAGGCAATCTTATATCAAAATATGATGATGTAAGAGGCGATATTAGATGTAGTGTTAGTTTTGATAAAGAAACAGAAAGATTTTATTTCACATCAAAAGGTGGAGATTTCTGTTCAGCAAAAATTGATTCAGATGGAATAATTGAAGAAGTAAAAAAAATGGATATAGGAAGCTCTAGTACTTCAACTCCGGTTATTTGCAATAAAAGGGCTTATATTGGAGTTAAGGGAAAAGAACAGTTCGGAGTTAATTCAGGTCATCATATTGCGGTTATAAATTTGGAGGATATGAGTATTGCTTATACCTTAAGTACACGAGGATATCCTCAGACAAGTGGACTTGCAACAACAGGATATGAAGATAAAGACGGATATACATATGTGTATTTTATAGATAACTATGAGCCTGGAAAAATAAGAGTGCTTAAAGATAAACCTGGACAGACCAAAGCAATAATAACAAGAGATAGTGAGTACGAGGACGAAAATGATTATAACGTTTTGTTTTCACCAAAAGGTGCTCAGGCAAATTATGCAATCTGCAGTTTGATTTCGGATGATTATGGAACAATGTATTTTAAAAACGACTCAGCATACATGATGGCACTTGGAAGCAAAATAACAAAAATACAGGTAACAAAACAGCCGGATAAACTTGAATATAAAGCAGGCGAAAAATTTGAACCTAGCGGAATGGAAGTTACAGCTTTTTATTCAAATGGAAAAACAAGAAATGTTACTAAATATGTAACTGTTGATGATAGAGCACTGACGTCAGTGATGTCTGATGTGGAAGTTTCATTTAATTATGTACTTTATAATGATGAACTTTCTACTTACGGCAAATTTGATCCATTAATAGACACTGTAAACATTACCGTTACAGACAAAGAAGGTGAAGAAAAAGCAGCAGATGTCGTAAATAAAATAAACGGTATAGGTGATGTTATAACTCTTGATTCAAAGCAGGCAATAATTGATGCAAGAAATGCATATGACCAGCTTGATAGTTCACTTGAAAAATTTGTAACTAACTACCAAAAGTTAATTGATGCTGAAAATGTATTCAGAAGAATTGCAAAAGAATATTTGGATTCAAATTCACTTGGATTTACCGGAAACAATAAAGGATTCCAGAAAATAAATTTAAGTTGGAATAACTTAAGTTATGCAGACGGATACCTGCTTTATAAGTTAGATAATAAAACAGGGGAATATAAGGAAATTGCAAACTTTAAAGAAACAGGATACGAAGATACACAGGCAATAGTTGGTAGTACATATCAATATAAAATTATTCCTTTTATCAGAATTTCAAATAAGACAGATGGGGTAATTTTAGGAAATGAATCCATTGTACAGACAAAATCAGAACTTGAAAAAGCAAACGGACTTAAGGTAAAAAAACAGGGCAAAAAATACTTAAAAATAAAATGGAACAGAAATAAAAACTTTAGTGGATATGTTGTATACAGAAAAGAAGGAAAGAGTAAAAAATTCAAAATAATAAAAACAATAACTTCGAATAAGAAGACAACATATATAGACAGAAAAGTAAAAAGAAACAAAAAGTATTATTACAAAATCAGAGGTTTCAGAACAGTAGACAAAAAGAAGATATACGGAAAATATTCAGCCGTAAAATCTATAAAACGTTAAATTATACATAAGTAGCCATAACTGCAGATTACACGTGCATGGAATTTGCAGCTATGGCGAAGATGTATAAAAGTATAACTTTTGGTTTAAATTGTGAAATTTGCCATAGTTAATGAAATAAAAATTACCATTACTGATACAAAGTTATTTATTTATCGTTGCTAATATTTGTGACTTTTTGATGGAACATAATTATATGTAGCAAACGATAGGAAGTTTTTCGCAATTTTGCGAGCATAGTGTAAATAAAAAAGTAATGTTTGAGCTATCAGGTAAGTTTTACTTTCACTAATTATGGCAAGTCTCACAGCAAAAATATGGGACTAAAAAAACAAAGGAGAGAAGAGATGAAACAAGTGGGAAAGAAAATGCTTGCATTTTTATTGGCAATAACAATGATTGCCGGTATGACACTTAATGATGTCACAATTGCAAGAGCAGAAGAAAAAGCACCATGCATTACATTAAGCGATGGTGTAAAGGAAGAAGTGAATGAGACAACTTATATCTATAATGGATATAAGCCATATTTAGGGGACAAATTCACTGACAGCGAAAAACATGGAATGCTTTATTATGTAAGCAGAAGTGTTTACGATGAAGAAAGTGAAACATGGTCAGAACCTTCAAAATATGAAGAAATCACTATCGGCTTTGCAAGCAGTCTTCCGGAATATGCAGTAACAGAAAGCACTCCGGGAAAATATAAGTATAGCTGGAAAGCATATTGTAAAACAACAGGCTTACTTTCAGAAGCAACTTATACAGTTTATTTAACTGTACAGGACCCTGAAGAAACAACATATGACATGACATTTTATGTTGGAAGAGATAATGAAGGGGCAAATAAGAATCCTGAAATAAAATTGTATAAGACATTAGGACAGAATGAAGAAACAGGTTACGATGAATTTGATGAATCAGAAGAAATTAAACTTGAAGGTGGAAATCTTGATTCAAGTGGACAGTACAGAGTATACACAGCTTCATTAAATGGTGGAACATATTCATACAGAGCATTTGGATATGATGAAAGTACACAAGAGTATACAAATCCATTAGGCGGTATGTGCGTTAACGTTCCAATGTCATCTAATGTAACTCAGTCAGGATATGATTCAAAATCAGTATATATCAGATGTACAAATGTAAGTTCAAGAACAAAGTATGACGGAAATAATTATTTAACAGCGGACCAGTATACTACAGAAGTTGTTTGCCCTTATTATAGTTGTACAGCTACACCTGGTACACCATATGTAAATGCAGGCATTACATACTATCCATATATGCTTGCAGCTCAGGGAAATGCATGCCTTTACAATTATTTTGCATATCCAAATAAAGACATAGCAGAAGAATATGATCTTACTTATGGATATGGAATTAACGGTACAGTACAAAAAGGTTATTCAACATTTTCATGGTCACCTTCAGTTGTTTCAAGAATTACATCAGCTATTACAGTACCTGATGAAGCGAAAGCACAGGTATATTTCCAGATGAACAACTTTAGGGATAAAGAAATTGAAAGTTATAAGCAAAAAACTAATTCAGATGGAACAGTAACATGGTATTTCTATGTTCCAAAGTCAAATGGAAATTATTCATATCGTGTATCTAAAGATGGATATGTAACTAAGGCAGGATATATGAGCCTTGGAAGCGAACAATCAGCAACATTTTCAGTTGATTTGGATAGAAAAGATGTTACAAGTCATGATTTCAGTGGCTTAGACAGCAGAGTATTAACAAGAGATGAAGCAAACTTAATTATGAATGTAAGCGATAAGAATGTTAAGAACATTGACGTTGATGAAACATTTAGACTCAGAGCTTACAGAGTATGGGAAATTATTAATAGCGATGCAGGAAATATAATGATTGAACCTGATTTTAATTATGAAATTTTATCAGGTGCAGATAATATTGATATAGAAGAAGTAGAAGATAATAGAACTAACGGAAAAGGAAACTGGTTAGATATTAAAGGGGTTAAAGCAGGAACAGCTGTAATTGCAGTTACCTATAACGCTATAGATGTAGATGGTACATCAAACGGAGGATTTTACCCGGCAATATCTCCAAAGAGAACAGGTATAGCAATAATCCATGTCGGAAATGAAAAATCAGATATTTCTGATATGGGAGTAAAAAATGTAAATGGAAATGACTGGTGCTGGAATTATGACACATTCTTCTTTGACGGAAACGAAGGAAATATGAACATTGCACCATATGCTTCAAGTGGAATAGATAAAGTTGAAGTTATTCCGGTAAAAACAACAGATGACTTACATAGTAGTTTTGAAGATGGAATAGCAGTTGAATCAAATGAAAATGGAACATATGATGTAAACCTTAAAGAAGGAAATAACATTATAAAAGTTACATCAAAGAATGGTTCTGTAGGATATCAGGTTGTAAGAGCTGCTAAAGTTCAGATGAATTATGAAAACATATCAAATCCGGGAGAAGAAATTATGCCTGGAGATAAGGTTAAAATAACATTTGATGGGCTGTACAGATCAATTCCAAAGGTTTCAGGTATTTTCAATCCTGTAGTATTACAGATAATAGGAAATACATCGGATGGTACTAAGTTAACAGGTCAGATTTCACAGTATCAGGTTGCTGACAGTGGATCATTGGAAGTTACAATACCTTCTTATTTGACATTTGAAGATGGACAGGAACAGACAGATTATACAATTTCAAATGGATACATAAATTTACAGTCAATGTATAGTTATGCAGATGCATGGAAATATATGTATACACTAACAGATGCAGGTATTGGAACAAACTTTAATGCAGTAATTGTTACCGGACAGCATTCAACAATTTCAGATTTCTCTATTCCTGTAAATAGAAAAGTAACTTATGGAGTTAATGTTAATGTAACAGATGAACAGGGAAATGAAATTAAAGGCTATGACTTATCTGTAGTAAATAAAAATACAAACGAAACAGTTGAAGATTTCAGTGCACTTGGATATGCAAGATACAGCTATAGTGTTAAGGCAAATGGATATGTAGCAAAATATGGAACATTTACTTTAGGTTCAAAGACAGAGGTAAGTGATGGAAAAACAACAATAACTATTGTGTTAAAGAAAGCTGATGAAAATGCATGGGATGGAAAAACATTCACAGAACCACAGATGGATGAAGAAGGTACATATTTAATTGGAACAGGTTCAGAACTTGCATGGTTTGCTAACGAAGTAAATTCATCAACAGCAAAGACAACATCAGCATTAAATGCAAAATTAACAAAGGATATTGATCTTGCCGGATACAATTTCCCACAGATTAGTTATTATAATTCAAGTTCAGCATATGTATATTATGGTGGAACATTTGATGGTGACAATCATAAAATATATAATTTAAGAATTGATAAAACAGCTATAAATGCATCAACAGTTTATGGTGGATTATTTGCATATACAAATGGTGCAAAATTAAACAATCTTACAGTAGAAGGTGATGTTGTAATTACAGCTCCATCTACAATGAGTGTAACAAAAGCAAATACAGGTGGTATTGTAGGATACGCTTCAAATACAGAAATTAATAATGTAACAGCAGATGTAAATGTTGAAATTAAAGACTACGTAAAAGGAAACTGGAGTTACATTGGTGGTATTTGTGGATATACAAAAGGAACAGTAATTAAAAACTCAAAGAACAAAGGAACTATTTCAGGAAACAGATACACAGGTGGTATTGTAGGCACTACAAATGGCACTGTTGAAAACTGTGTAAACGAAGGAAATGTTGTTTCAACAGCAGGTTATGCAGGCGGAATCGCAAGTGAAATTACAACAAGTGCAACGATTACAAACTGTATTAATACAGCAAATATTGAAAGCAAAACAGGTTTAATGATTGGTGGAATTGTTGGCTATGCAAATGGTTCTGCAGATGCATCAGTAAATAACTGTATCTCTCTTGGAACAGTTTCAAGTGCTGCAACAGGTGATACATTAGGCTCAATAATAGGTTCAATAACAAGAGGAAAAGTAATAAACTGTTACGGTGTTTCAAAAGATAAAGTTGTATGCGGTAAAGTAAATGCTACATATGCAACAGTAACAGATAGCTATGCATCAGATGATTGCAATGAAGTACTTTACAAATATGCAACAGGAAAAGATTTAAATGATTGCAATGAAAATGCAAAAAATGAAATCGTTGGAATAACTTCTAAATATGAGCAGTTACTTATGGATAGCAGTAAGAGCACAGAAGAAAAAATAAATGCTATCTCAGATATTTCTAACGAAAACTTTGACAAGTGCATATTAGAAAATGAAAATGTAAATGTTACGGTAAATGCTCAGGATAATAACAAATTTATCGTAGCTTCAAAGACAGTAGAAGTTAATGGATATTTAGCTGAAAGATATGGCTATACAGATGCAGTAAAAGATGGAGTATCAGCTCTCGATGTTCTCGTTGCAGCACATGAATATGTATACGGAGATAAATTCACAACTTCAACAGCAAAAGATTACATTGATTTTAGTACAAGCCAGTATGGTACATTTGTTTCAAAGGCATTTGGAAAAGATGCTTCAACATTTATGTATTCAATTAATGGAAAATATCCACATAATGATGAATTAGTAAATGGATATTACACAGGATATACAGTAGACCAGGCTAAAACAGCAGACAATGATGTAGTTGATTTCTATTTCCTTCAGGATGCAGGATATTCAGATGATTTATCAACAATTAAGCTTGATACAGACAGCACAACAACAGATAAAACATTTAATGTATCAGTAAGTGGATATAATTATGCATGGTATGGTGCATGTGAACAGTCAGTTATTGATGCAAATACACATGCTGTTAAAGGTGCAAAGATTGGAATTGTTGATGTTAAAACAGGTGAAATTACACCAATCGATGGAGCAGTTACTGACGAAAATGGTAATGCAACAGTAAACATTGATAAGGCAGGAAAATATATTGTTACAGCATATGTTGATGATAAAGACAACACTCCAATATTAATGCAGCAGGCAACAATTAATGTAGAGTGGGCAAAACCATTAGAAGTAAAAGGTGTTGCAATTGCAAAACAGAATAAAAATGAAGTATCAGTTATGTGGCAGCAGAGCTTAGAACAGATAAGATTAGGACAGATTTACAATGTATATGTTGATGGAGAGTTATACAACAAATATCCTGCAGCAACAACTGTAACATATACATTTGACAAAACAGGAAAGCATACAATTAAGATTACTTCAGAACTTAATGGATTTGAAACCGATGGTTATACAGTTGAAGTTGAAATTGAAGAGGAAACAACAACTGAAATAACAACAGAAGCAGTTAAAGAAAGCATAACAAAAGATTTAACAACAGAAAGCACAACTGCAAAAGACACAACAAATGTTTCTACTACTGCAAATCAGACAACAACAGAAAATGTAACTACAACAACTAAAGCTACAACAAAGGCAGTTAAGACAGTAAAAATTAAAAAGACAGTAAAGAAAAAATCAGCTAAGAAAGTAGCAATTAAGTTAAGAAAAGTTAAGAAAGCAAAAGGCTATGAAGTTTTAGTTGCTAGAAATAACAAATTTGCCGGAAAGAAAGTTATTAAGATAACTTCTAAGAAGGTTAATGTAGTTGTAAGAAAACTTAAACCAAATAAAACTTATTATGTTAAAGCAAGAGCATATGAAGTTGTTAATGGTAAAAAAGTATATGGCAATTGGAGCAAAGTAAAGAAGATTAAAAACAAAAAATAAAAAAATAAAGCAATAAAATCGTTTTATATTTTTGACCCTGTAATCATAAAATGATATAATAAAAATATTAATTAGTTCGGATTAAAATTTAATATAAAGGGGATGATTTTATGATTATAACATTTCTTGGAGCAGACCATGAGGTTACAGGAAGTTGCCACTATTTACAGGTTGGGGATAAAAAAGCTATTGTAGATTGTGGTATGGAACAGGGAAAGGATATTTATGTAAATCAGGAGTTGCCGGTGGCAGCAGGAGATATAGATTACATATTTTTAACTCATGCCCACATTGACCATTCAGGATTAATTCCGCTTATGGTAAAGAGAGGCTTTAAGGGACAGGTATTTGCAACGAAAGCAACTTGCGAATTATGTAACATAATGCTTCGTGATAGTGCACATATCCAGGAATTTGAAGCTGAATGGAAAAGCAGAAAGGCAAAGAGAGCCGGTAAGGAAGAATATGAACCAATCTATACGATGGCAGATGCAGTAGCTGCCTGTGAATTAATGGTTCCGGTAAACTATGATGAAACTGTGAGTGTATGTGATGAATTCCAGATTAAGTTTGTAGATGCAGGACATTTGCTTGGTTCATCAAGCATCGAGGTAAAAGTTACTGAAGGTGATGTGTCTAAGACGATAATTTTCTCAGGAGATATTGGTAATATTAATAAACCAATAATTAAAGATCCTAAGACAATGGATGGAGCTGACTATGTCTTAATAGAATCTACATATGGTGACAGATTCCATGAAGAAAGACCTGATTATGTAAAAGCTCTGGCGAGAATATTAAACGAAACATTTGCAAGAGGTGGAAATGTAGTTATCCCGTCATTTGCCGTAGGCAGAACTCAGGAAATGCTATATTTCCTCCGTATTATTAAAAGAGATAATATGGTTAAGAACTATCCTAATTTTGAAGTGTATGTAGATAGTCCGCTTGCCATAGAGGCAACAAATGTATTTAATAATAACGTAATTGATTGCTTTGATGAAGAAACAATGGAATTAATTAACATGGGAGTTAACCCGTTGAAGTTCGATGGATTAAAGGTTTCAGTTACAAGTAATGAATCTGTTGCTATTAACCAGAATAATATGCCAAAAGTTATATTGTCTGCATCAGGTATGTGTGAAGCCGGAAGAATACGACACCACTTGAAGCATAATCTGTGGAGAGAGAACTCTACAATATTATTTGTAGGTTATCAGGCAGTCGGTACGTTAGGAAGAGCAATACTTGAAGGAGCAACAACAGTAAAACTTTTTGGTGAAGAAATAGCTGTTAAGGCAAGAATAGAATCCTTAAAAGGTATAAGCGGTCATGGAGATCAGAAAGAGTTAGTAAAATGGCTCGAAGCTATGAAGAAAAGACCACAGAAAGTCTTTGTAGTTCATGGTGAAGATGAGGTATGTGATATTTTTGCAAAACTTTTAAGAGATGAACATGGATATGATGCATATGCTCCTTACAGTGGAACACAGTTTGACCTGGCAACAGGTGAATTAATAAAAGAAGGAGTTCCAATCAGAATACAAAGCAACTCTTCAAAACAGAGAAAACCATCTACTGTATACGAAAGATTACTTGCTGCAGGGCAGAGACTTCTTGCAGTTATTAAACGTAATGAAGGCGGTGCAAATAAAGACCTTGCAAAATTTGCCGACCAGGTACAGGCACTTTGTGATAAATGGGATAGATAAAATTTTATTATTAAGTTAAAAGCTATTAATTAAAAAAGCTACCACTTTACAAATTACGTAAAGTGGTAGCCTTTTTTTGTAAAACATCCCAATTTGGTATTTTTACATGATTAGAAAAACATTGTTTTTCTAAAAGTGGCTTTTTGATTTTAACATTACAAATTAATTATAGTCGAAAAAAGTCGATAATTATTTTATTTGAAAATAGTACGCTATTTTTAAACTAAACTGCATTTTTTCTTCACATCATCACTATAATAAGTGTTTTTGACAAGTTTATCATAGTAGAGGTAAAGTTTTTGTACTCCTCTTTCGAGAAAGAAATAATGCCTTATGTAAAATAAAAGAAGAATGTATATTGCAAGCAAAAATACAAACACACATATACTTTGGAGAACATAATTTGCCAAAGTTGTAAAAATTGCAATAATTGCAAATGTAACTGTTACGATTAAATGAATAAGTCTTTCATTTTGGAAAAACTGAATCTGTTTCATAAAATCGTTAAAAACTGCTTCACGTTCATTGTCTGACAATTCTTTTGATGTGACCATTTCCATATGGTCCAAAAATTCCTGTAATCGTTCTCTCATATAAACCTCCCAACTTTGATGTTTATTTATATGTATATTTTACACCTAAACAAACATAAATAAAGTCTAAAATTAAATTGATTTTCTTTATTTTCATAATGAATCTACAATTTACGGAAACAAGTTGCATGCATTAAAGTCGCGTTAGCTCCACCGATATCAAATAAATTTATTTAGCTAATATTTATGCCATCCAGACTAGATAGATTAACATGTAAATTATTGCTGATTTGTATTTATTTGTTCCAAATAACAAAAAATAAAAACAAATCTGACAAAAAGAGAAAAGTAATAACAAGTACGTTCATTCAAAAAAGAGATTATATTTGCTATCATTATTTTAACTAAGAAAATAGGCAGGGAGAGGATTATGAGATACGGACATTTTGATAATGAAAAAAGAGAGTATGTAATAGACAGAGTGGATCTTCCTACATCATGGACGAATTATTTAGGTGTGAAAGATACATGTGTGGTAGTTAATCATACGGCAGGTGGTTATATGTTTTATAAAACACCTGAGTATCATAGAGTAACAAGGTTTAGAGGCAATTCAGTGCCAATGGACAGACCGGGACATTATGTGTATGTAAGAGACAATGATAATGGTGATTACTTTAGCATTTCATGGCAGCCGGTAGGAAAGACACTTGATAAAGCTAAGTATAAGTGCAGACATGGATTATCATATTCTGTTTATGAATGCGAATATGATAAATTAAAAGCAAGTCAGAAACTTTGCGTTCCAATAGAAGATGATGTTGAACTTTGGGATGTAGTTATTGAAAATACAGACAATAAACCTAGGAACTTAAGTATTTTTTCTTATTGTGAATTTTCCTTCCATCATATTATGATAGATAATCAGAATTTTCAGATGAGTTTGTATTGTGCGGGTTCCTCATATAAGGATGGAATTATATTGTATGACTTATTCTATGAAGAATTTGGTTATCAGTATTTTACTTCAAATTTTTCTCCAGATGGCTTCGATTGCCTCAGAGACAAGTTCCTGGGTTTATATCATACGGAAGATAATCCACAGGCAGTAATAAATGGAAAATGTACAGGTTCATTTGAAAAAGGAAATAATCACTGCGGTTCTTTACAGAAAAATATTGTAATACAACCGGGCGAAAAAGTCAGACTTATCTTTATGTTAGGTGAAGGCGATGACACAGAAGGCAGAAGAATAAGAGAAAAGTATAGCGATTTTACAAATGTGGACAAAGCATACAAAAATTTGGAAAAGTATTGGAATGATAAAATTAATAAATTAACAATTGAAACTCCAAGTGAAGCAATGAACACAATGATTAATATATGGAATTTATATCAGTCAGAAGTTAATGTAATGTTTTCAAGATTTGCATCTTTCATCGAAGTAGGTGGAAGAACGGGATTAGGATATAGAGATACGGCGCAGGATTCAATGACTATACCGCATTCTAATCCGGAAAAGTGTAAACAGAGAATAGTACAGCTTCTTAATGGATTAGTTTCAAAAGGATATGGATTACATTTATTCCAACCGGAATGGTTTGAAAAGAAAAAGGATGATAAGAAACCTTTTAAATCACCTACAGTAATTCCGGGAATTAATAAGTCAGACATAATACATGGTATTGAAGATGCATGCTCAGATGATGCTTTATGGCTTATACCATCTATTGTGGAATATATAAAAGAAACAGGAGAAATCGAATTTGCTGATCAGATTGTTCCATATGCAGATAAGGGAGAAGGTACTGTATATGAACATATGATGAGAATATTAGATTTTTCAGCAAAAGAAGTAGGAGCAACAGGAATTTGCTTAGGACTTAGGGCAGATTGGAATGACTGCTTAAATCTTGGCGGAGGAGAAAGTGCTTTAGTATCATTTTTACATTATTGGGCAATAAACAATTTTATAGAATTAGCACAGTATCTTGGAAGAGATGATGATGTTAAGAAATATAAGGAAATGGCCATGCATGTAAAAGATGTATGTAATAATGAATTGTGGGATAAAGATTGGTTTATAAGAGGAATAACCAAAAACGGAAAGAAAATTGGAACAAGTACAGATAAAGAAGGTAAAGTTCATTTAGAGTCAAATGCCTGGGCAGTATTGTCGGGGGCGGCATCGGAAGAAAAAGGCATTAAGGCTATGGACAGTGTAAAAGAATATTTGGCAACACCATATGGAATAATGTTAAATGCTCCATCGTATACAGTTCCTGATGATGATATAGGATTTATCACAAGAGTATATCCGGGTGTCAAGGAAAATGGTGCTATATTCTCACATCCAAATCCATGGGCATGGGCAGCGGAATGTGTACTCGGAAGAGGCGACAGGGCAATGGAATATTATAATTCATTATGCCCATACAATCAGAATGACATGATTGAAATCAGAGAAGCAGAACCATATTCTTATTGCCAGTTTATCATGGGAAAAGACCATACTGCATACGGAAGAGCAAGACATCCGTTTATGACAGGAAGTGGAGGATGGTCATATTTCTCAGCAACAAGATATATGCTTGGAATCAGACCTGATTTTGATAAATTAAATATTGATCCATGCATTCCAAAGGAATGGGATAAATTTAAAGTTCACCGTGTATGGAGAGGCGCGGAGTACGATATAAATGTAGTTAACCCTAATAAGGTTAATAAAGGAGTTAAAGAAATAAAATTAAATGGGGAAATAGTAGATTTTATTCCGGTTATGGAAAAAGGAAGCCATAATCTGGTTGAAATCACCATGGGGTAGCATAAGGTATAATGAGGAGGCTTACATGATTAAATTTGGAACAGGCGGCTGGAGAGCAGTCATAGGAGATGAATTTACTAAGAAAAACATTCAATTATTAGCTCAGGCTATGTGCAACAAAATGAAAGCAGAAGGCAAGACTGATAAAGGAATGATAATTGGTTATGACAAGAGATTTTTGTCAAAAGAAGCTATGAGATGGATGGGACAGGTATTTGCAGCACAGGAAATTACAACATTGCTCGTTAACAAATCAGCGCCTACTCCTCTTATTATGTTCTATGTAGAAAAACATGAAATGCCATATGGAATGATGGTAACAGCAAGCCATAATCCGGCTATTTACAATGGTGTAAAAGTATTTACTTATGGTGGCAGAGATGCTGATGAAAATCAGACAAAAGAAATAGAAGACTACGCTTCAAAAATAGATGTGGATTCTATAGAAGAAATGGATTATGATGAGGCAGTAAGCAAAGAGCTGATTAAAGAAATTTATCCTTTAAATGAATACTTAGATAATATAATTAATGCTGTAGATATGCAGAAAATCAGAAATGCAGGTCTTAGAGTTGCTTTAGACCCGATGTATGGAGTTTCTGAAATACCTTTAAAAACATTACTGCTTACGGCAAGATGTGATGTAGAAACAATACATGACAGACATGATACCTTATTTGGTGGAAAACTTCCATCACCAAGTGCATCAACTCTTAGAGGTCTTATGACAAGAGTAATTGATTATGGATTTGACATAGGAATTGCTACAGATGGAGATGCGGACAGAATTGGAGTTATTGATGATACAGGAAGATTTCTTCATCCAAATGACATTCTTGTGTTATTATATTATTATCTTGTAAAATATAAAGGATGGCATGGTGCAGTAGTTAGAAACGTAGCTACAACACATATGCTTGATAAGGTAGCAAATAAGTTTGGGGAAACTTGTTACGAAGTTCCGGTAGGTTTTAAGTATATATCAGCAAAAATGACTGAAGAAAATGCAGTTATTGGCGGGGAATCTTCCGGAGGACTTACAGTACGTGGACATATTAATGGTAAAGATGGTATTTACGCAGCAATGTTACTTATAGAAATGATAGCAGTTACAGGAAGAAAGTTATCTGAAATATATAAAGACATTGAAGCTGAATGCGGAGCTATTTATATGGAAGAGCGTGACTACAAATTTACAAAAGAAAAGAAAGAAGAAATTCACAAAATATTAATGGAAGATAAACAGATTCCGGAATTACCATATAAGATTCAGCATGTTTCGTATATGGATGGAAGCAAAGTTTATTTTGAAAACGGAGGATGGGTAATTGGCAGATTCTCAGGAACAGAACCGTTGATTCGTATTTTCTGTGAAATGCCAACAAAAGAACAGGCTATTGAAGTTTGTGAAATATATGAGAAATTCTTAGGATTAAAGTAGTAATTTTGGAGTAACATAAGTTTAATAAGTCATTTACATAATAATTATTTATATAATATTAGTAACAGAATAATAAATAAGTTTCCCGACAGAAATAATAGTAAAAGTTGAAGGGAGACTAATAATGAAAAAGAACAACAGATATAATGCACTAAATAAAGAAAGGAAAAAGGCAAATCTGACCTTTGGGATGATTCGACTGCTGGTAATATGCCTTGTAGTACCGTTTGGAGCATTGTCGGTTGTTCTTTTTTTCTCGTCAGCTTCAAAAACTTCTAATCAGGTAAGAAATACAGTAGTTACATCTATGGAAAATGCTGCAGAAAACTGCAACAGTAATATAGAAAAAGTAATACAGGAATCAAAGCAGGCTTCATATGACAATGTCATAAGAACAAGTTATTTACAATTCCTAAAAGATAAAAATGAAGCGGTAATGTACAGAGAAATATCTAGTTATCTTAGTGAAAAGTACAAATATAATTCAATGATTTCAAGCACAATTGTTGTATTTAAAGAAAAAACAACAATGGAATATTATACGTATAGCAATGTTGCGGGAGCGACTTATGCAAGTATTTCAGATTTTAAAAATAATGCTATGACACAGATAAAGTCAGTAGCTCAAAGAATGGGAACTAATACTAAATTTATAGAGATAGGAGAACATCTGTATTTAGTTAGAAATCTGGTTACAAGTGATTACAATCCTTATGCAATTATTGTTATGGAAATAAATAAATCAAATATGTTTAAAAGCATGGATAATGTAGTGTGGAGAGAAAATGGGGCTATATTTCTAGATGGAGATATGGTATGTGAACCTGATTATGAAAATGATATAAATAATGAAAAATTCAAAATTTATGCTGATAATAATAAAAGAAATTATGGAGAAGTTACAGAAACAGAAAGCAATTATGATAGTAACAATTATACTGTAAATCTGTACACAAGATGCAATAATCAGCAGTTTACATATATTGTTAAATTAAATCGAATGGAAGTACTTAATGAATCGTTTACGTATGTATATATATATGTATTAATCATTTTGATTACAATTTTATTGGCAGCGTTAACATTTTATTATTTTTACAGAAATATCAATAAACCAATTTCAGATTTGATGGAAATGTCTGAAAAGATTGAAGAAGGAGAATATGGAATAACTTTACCTGCATTTGAAGGAAATAAAGAATTTGGAAAACTAATAGATACATTTAACCATATGTCATTAGGACTTGAAGAATCTTTTAATCGAATATATGCAGAAGAAGTAGCATTAAGAGATGCAAATATGCAAGCGTTGCAGTCACAGATTAATCCACATTTTCTAAATAATACATTGGAGATTATTAACTGGAAGGCCAGAATGAGTGGAAATCATGATGTAAGTGGAATGATTGAATCTCTTGGAGTAATGATGGAAGCGACAATGAATAGAAAAAAAGAAAAATTCATCACTATTGAAGAGGAACTTAAGTACGTAGATGCTTATTTGTATATCATTCATCAGAGATTTGGAAGCCGATTCCATTTTGATAAAGATGTGGATGAAAATTTACTTAATTTAAAGATTCCAAGACTTATAGTACAGCCAATTGTAGAAAATGCTGTAGAGCATGGAGGAGATAAAGAGGGGAACATTATAGGAAGCCTGAAAATATATGCAGATTGCAATAACTTGTATATAGTTGTTCATAATAATGGAAATATGACTGAGGCTGATAAAGCGAAGATAGAAATATTACTTTCGGATCAGAAACTGGAAGAGAATGTACATAATATCGGAATTAGAAATGTAAACATGAGACTTAAGCTTTTATATGGTGAAAACAGTGGTTTATCTATAGAAAACATTGATGACAATCTTACTGAAAGTAAACTGAAAATAGATAGGTTCAAAATGGAAAATTGACAATAATAGCAAAATTTTTAAATTGAAAACAATAAAATACAAATTTTTGCAAAAAGATTAAATATTTTATACAAAAATGAACAACTATATTCAACAAATAAACAAGCAAAATCATTAACTTTTTTGTGCAATTCGAATAGAATAATACATGTAATAAATAATAGATACGGAAAAAACTTATAACCAAATAAAAAAAGCATATGGTTATAAGGAAAAAAGAAAAGGTATCAGTGAATGGATTGGAGGAGTTATATGAGAAAACCATTAGCACTTATGCTCGCAGGACTTATGGCAGTATCCATGGTTGGATGCGGAAGCAATGGAGATGCCGCAAGCAGCAGCGACAACAAAGACAAAGCAGATTCAGGAAAGGTAACATTAAAGGTTACAACAACATATGCAGGTGAAGACACAAATGCAGGAAATTATAAAGATGCCTGTGCTGCATGGACTAAAGAAACAGGAAACAAGATTGAAGATAGTTCAGCAACATCTGATGAAACATTTAAATCAAGAGTTATTACAGACTTTGAAACAGGTTCAGAACCGGATGTATTATTCTTCTTCAACGGAGTTGATTCAAACCAGTTCGTTGAACAGGGCAAGGTAGTTTCAATTGATGAAATCAGACAGGAATATCCTGATTATGCATCAAATATGAAAGATGACATGCTTGGAGCATCACCTGTAGATGGAAAGAATTATTCAGTACCGGTTAATGGATACTGGGAAGGATTATTTGTAAACAAGGATGTACTTAAAGAAGCAGGAGTTGAAGCTCCAACAGCAGATACAACTTGGGATGAATTTATGACAATGTGTGAAACAATAAAGAAAGCAGGTTACACACCAATAGCAGCTTCATTACAGGAAATTCCACATTATTGGTTTGAATACACAATTTTCAACTTCCAGGATGTAGCTACACATAGTACATTACCTAAATCAGCAGATGATGAATATGGTAAAGCTTGGGTAAATGGTATCAATGATATCAAAGACCTTTATGAAAAAGGATATTTCCCAGACAATACATTAACAGCATCAGATAGTGAAACATTTGAGTTATTTACATCTGATAAAGCAGCTTTCTTAATTGATGGTTCATGGAAAGTTGGTGGTATTGAAGAAGCAGTAGATGATATTGATAACTACACAGTTACATACGTTCCCGGAAAAGGAAATCGTAAGTCAACAGACCTTATCGGTGGTCTTTCAAGTGGTTACTATATTACAAAGAAATGCTGGGATGATCCTGAAAAACGTGCAGCAGCTGTAGATTTCATTGAATACATGACAAGTGATGAAATGGTATCAAAATTTGCAGGAAGCTCAGCAACAGCATTAAAGAATGGTGCAACAGTTGACGCTGATTCAATGTCAAGTCTTGCAAATGCAGGTGTAGAATTATGTGCAGGAGCAACTGGAATTTCTCCAGCTGTACAGGATAGTTTATCAACAGCAGCAAAAGATCCTATTTTTGCAGGTATGGCAGATATTGTTCAGGGTAACAAAAAAGTTGCAGCAGCTGTAGATGAAGCATTAACAATTAATTCTGGTGAATAAATTATTAAAATAATCAAGTAGAAATTAGAGCCGGAAGGAACAAAAACCTTCCGGCTTTAAAAAAATAAGGAGATATAATATGGGTGCAAAAATATACCAAAACAAAAAATATATTGCATTTTTCTTAATACCGGCATTTGTTTTTATGTTGATATTTCTTTACTACCCATTCATACAAAACATAATTAACAGTTTTCAACATATAAAGTATATGGGGACGGCAGCTGACAAATGGAATGCTCCGTTTTACAAAAATTATCTTGAAATTTTCAAGGATCCGAAAATGTTAATAGCCTTGAAAAATACAGGAATTATGATTATAGCAACAATTGTTGGAGAAGTAGGACTGGCTATTGTCCTTTCATTGTTAGTAAGCAATATAAAGAAAGGTGCAGGATTTTTCAGAGTAGTATATTTTTTCCCAATTGTTATTTCAGCAACAGCCCTTGGCTTATTGTTTAACTTAGTTTTCCTTTATGATAAAGGAATGATAAATCAGCTTCTACAGCTTATTGGTGTTTTGGATGCAGGTAAAAATGAATTGATTGACTGGAAGGCAACACATCCGATGTTTACAATGCTTGTTCCGGTTATATGGCAATATGTTGGATTTTATTTCATAATTTTACTTACGGGATTAAGCGGAATACCGGAAGATTTATATGAAGCAGCAGAAATTGATGGAGCTTCAAAGCTTCAGCAGGTTAGATATGTAACGCTTCCATTATTAAGAAATAGTATTTGTACATGCGTAGTATTAGCAGTAACAGGAGCTTTAAAAGTATTCGATTTACCATGGACAATGTTTGTAAATGGTATGTCAAATACATGGTTAACAGGAACATACATGTACTCAAAAGTATATGTAGATGTTGACTACAGTTCGGCAATAGCAGTTGTTATTGTAATAATAGGTGTAGTATTGTCAGTTGTAGTAAATCAAATATTTAAGACAAATGACGATTATGATGTATAGAAGGGAGAAAAGACATGAAGAAGAAAAATTTTAAAATATCTTTGGTATTTGTATATACAATTCTTATTGTTTGGGCTCTTACGACAATTTTCCCTCTGCTATGGTCCATCATGAATTCGTTTAAAAATAAAAAGGCAATATACAATAATTCATTTGCATTGCCTGTTGGTAAACTGTTCTCATTAGATAATTATAAAGCAGTATTTGCCAACTATGACATTTTGAATGCATACAGGAACAGTTTTATTATATCTGGTACTGTTGCAGTAGTTGTTATTCTATTCTCCGGAATGGCAGCTTATATATTAACGAGGTATAAGTTCCCGGGCAAGGGAATTTTGGATGCCTTACTTTATGCAGGAATGATGTTCCCTATCTACTCCACCATCATTCCTGTATTAAGAATGATGACAGGTTGGGGAATTGTAAACACACCACATGTTTCATTAAATTTGTTATCAGTTATACTTCCGCAGATTGCAGGAAATATGTCATTTGCTATAATAGTACTCAGAAGTTACATGAGAGGGCTTCCGGTGGAACTGGAAGAGGCAGCGTATATGGAAGGCTGTAATATATTCCAGATTTATTTTAGAATAATCATGCCGCTATCAAAGCCATCATTTGTAACAGTTGGAATTTTTAGTTTCCTTTGGAGCTACAATGATTTGTTTACTCAGATGTTCTTCCTTAGAACAAAAGATAACTGGGCAATTACAATTCTTCTTAATAATATTGCTTCAAAAGAAGGTGTAAATTATGGTATGCTGTTCACATCAGTAACTTTGATTGTAATACCTATTTTAGTAGTATATATGGCATTACAGAAATACATTATTAAAGGTATGACAGTAGGTGCTGTTAAGGGATAATAAGGAGAGAGTTTTATGTATAAAGTAATTATCGTGGATGACGAGCCGATTATAGTAGAGGGGCTTAAATTAGGAATTGAATGGGCAAATTGGAATTGTGAAATTGCTGGTACAGCCAGCAATGGATTAGCAGGTTTAGAACTTATGAGAAAAATAAAACCTGACATTTTAATTTCAGATATATCAATGAATAATATGGACGGACTTGCAATGGTTGCAGCAATTAAGTCTGAGTATCCCGATATTGAAGTGTGTTTATTGACAGGATTTAGAAATTTTGAATATGCACAGCAGGCTATAAAGCTTGGAGTGACAAGATTTTTATTAAAACCGTCAAAGATAGATGAGTTAGAAGAAGCAATAAGTGCAATGACTAACAATCTTAAGCAGAAGGGAAATGATAGCAGCAATGCAGAAATTGATTCTATATGGAGCCGTTCAGATGAAGAAGAGAATTATATATATGAAACATTTATAAAAAATCATCCTGAATGTGATACTCCTGAAAAGGATAGATTAAAATGTACTGATGCTAACAATTTTATACTCAAAAACGCATTGAAATTTATATATGAACATTACAAATTGAAATTAAGTCTTTTAGATGTGGCTGAACAATGTTTTATAAGTAGCTGGCATTTAAGTAAGTTACTTAATCAGTACACAGGAAGAGGATTTTTTGAAATAGTTAACACAATAAGAATAGATAAGGCGAAAGATTTGTTAGAGAATAAAAATTATAAGATTCAGGATGTATCTGAACGCGTAGGTTTTCAGGATGTAACACACTTTTGCCGTATATTCAAAAGTTATGTAGGAAAATCTCCATCGGATTACAGAAATTATGGAGGGAAAGGAAAATAAATGCGTGTTATAGAAACACAGGATTATTATCATATGAGCAGAACTGCAGCAAATATTATTTCAGCTCAGATAATAATTAAGCCAAATAGTGTCATTGGGTTGGCAACGGGTTCTACACCAATAGGAACTTACGAACAGTTGATTCGCTGGTACGAGAAAGGTGATTTAGACTTTTCTAATGTTACTACAATTAATTTAGATGAATATAAAGGAATTGCTCCTGATAACGAACAGAGTTATAGATATTTTATGAACAAGCATTTGTTTGATCGTATCAATATTGATAAAAAGAATACATATGTGCCTGATGGTTTGGAAATGGATTCTGATAAAGCATGCTCAGATTATAATAGAATAATAAGAGAATCAGGAGGGGTTGATTTACAACTTTTAGGTCTTGGAAATAATGGACATATCGGATTTAACGAACCAGGTGAAGCGTTTGAAAAAGAAACTCATTGCGTTAAATTGACAGAAAGTACTGTTAAGGCAAATTCAAGATTCTTTGATACTATCGATGAAGTACCTAAGGAGGCTTATACAATGGGAATTAAAGCCATAATGCAGGCTAAAAAGATTGTTGTTGTAGTAAGCGGTGAAGGTAAGGCAGAGATAGCTAAAAAAGCCTTCTTTGGACCGGTAACTCCAAAAGTACCGGCATCAGTATTACAGTTACATAACGATGTAACAGTAATTATGTGTAAATAAGTAGAATACTAAAACAAGTAAAAGCAATTACTAAAATAACTTTATTTAAACTTTCGGTTAAATTTCGTATTTTGGTAATTGCTTTGTGTTAATAAAGGATTAATTTTATAGAAAAGCAAAAGTGAGGGTTTTATGGAAATTATAAAGAATGGTAAGGTTTTTACAAAGAATTTTACATTTGAAAAGGCAGATATAATATTAGATAAAGGTGAAATTAAGGATATTATATATTTTGGAAATAATGGTGACAGTACAAATAATACAAGTGATATTAGCGGTAGTACAGATGCAAATAACAATAAATCAGATAATAATTACACTAGAATTATCGATGCTAATGGCTTAATGGTAATTCCGGGGCTTGTAGACATCCATTTTCACGGATGTGTTGGCAGTGATTTTTGTGATGCAACACTTGAAGCTGTAGAAAAAATGGCAGAATATGAAAAAGAGCATGGAATAGCTGCCATTTGTCCGGCAACAATGACATTGCCAAAACAACGTCTTATGGAAATTTGCAAAAATGCAAAAGAATATAAGGATATTCAAATGAATACTAAGTCTTTGGAAAAAAATAATGAACAGGTAAATACTTCAGAAAAATTAAAGGCAAAGCTCGTAGGGATAAATCTTGAAGGCCCATTTATATCTCCGGACAGGGTAGGAGCTCAGAATCCTGAATATGTTCAGAAACCGGACGCAGAGATGTTACAAGAACTTATTGACGAATCAGGTAATATGGTAAAGCTTGTAACAATAGCACCTGAAAGAGAAGGCGCTATAGAGTGTATTTCAAAATTACACGATAAAGTCAGATTCTCAGTAGGACATACAATGGCAAATTATGATGAAGCAACATTGGCATATGAAAGCGGAGCAAAACATGCAACACATTTATATAATGCAATGACAGGATTAAATCATAGAAAACCGGGCGTTGTAGGTGCAGCAAGGGATGCCAAAAATGTTACAGCAGAATTGATTTGCGATGGAGTACATATTCATCCTTCAGTTGTAAGAGCAACATTTTCAATGTTTGGAAGCGACAGAGTAATACTTATAAGTGATAGCATGAGAGCTTGTGGAATGCCTGATGGTGAATCAGAGTTAGGTGGTCAGGTTGTTATAAAGAAAGAAAATGAGGCAAGACTTGTTACAGGAGAACTGGCAGGAAGCGTAACAAATGTTTACGACTGTATGGTTAAGGCCATAGAATTTGGAATCCCTATAGCAGATGCGATTAAAGCAGCAACTTATAATCCGGCAAAGGCAATAGGAGTTCTTGATGAATTTGGAACTATAGAAATAGGCAAAAAACCGGGATTTGTATTGGTTAATGAAGACTTTTCAATAAATCAGGTTTTATAATAAGTATAATAAGAACTCTTCACAAACTGTATGTACCTTCTTTACCGGACAAAAATGTCCGGAATTCTGGGTACATATCAGTTGAACAAGTTAACACAAGTCTGAAAAATTATTGATTTCATGATATAAGCGCGAAATAGGAAGACCTACTACGTTGTTGTAATCGCCATTTATTTTCTCAATATGAATTGCAAATGGTCCCTGAATTCCATATGCTCCGGCTTTATCAAAAGAATCTTTTGTATTAATATAACTGTTTATTTCATCGTCAGTCATAGGGCATACATGTACATCTGTTTTTTCATAAAAAGATTTAACTTTCGGAGATGAATTTCCGGATGTGTAATGAAGTAAGGTTACGCCTGTATAAACCTGATGCGTTTTATTCTGTAATTTCTTTAACATACGAAATGCATCATCATAATCAGATGGTTTTCCCATGATTTCATCATCGCAAAAGACGACAGTATCAGCTCCAATAATTAAAGTGTCGTTCTCCAATAAAGAAAGGGAATTTGCAACGCCAAAAGCTTTGATAGATGAAAGTTCCATGGAAACGTCAAAAGGAGCAGTTTTAGTTGTGATTTCAGGAGTGTCAGAAGTAACAATTTTAAAGTCATACCCTGCCTGCTTCATTAGTTCCATACGTCTTGGCGATTTAGATGCCAAAATAATATCTGTATTTGTAATATTCATATCAATTAATTCTCCTAAATATTTAAATTCATAATAGAGTATACAACAAAATAGTGTAAATAAATATAGTTATATGTTAACATCATAGTGTAAACAAAACTTACAAAAATGTTAATAAAATTTAATTATGGAGAGAAACATATGAATAAATTTAAGGGATATCTTATTTGCACGGATTGCGATGGAACATTGACAGACAATGAAGGAAAAGTATCAGATGCAAATGCAGAGGCTATTAAATATTTTGAAGAAGAGGGTGGATTATTTACATTAGCTACAGGCAGATTTCCTCATTTTGCAAATAATTTTAAAGATAAATTTAAGGTTAATGCACCAATAGTATCCTTAAATGGTGCGGTACTCTATGATATTAACGCAGAGAAAATGTTAAATTCATGGAAAATGGAGAAAGAGCGTTTTGCTAAAGTTTTAAGATATGTAAATGAAGAATGGTCACAAATATGGGAAATATGGACAAGTGGAAACATATATGAAAGTGTAGGTTATAAGCCGGCAGAACATAAGTATGATGAAAATAGTTTGGAAGAATATATAACAAAGCTTCCGGATTATTTATATAAAAATCTGTTTATTCAACCTGCTGATGTAACAAAAAAATTGCAGGAGCAGTTAAAAATAAGATTTGGGGATAAATTCAGATTTGATTTAAGCTGGCCCGAAGGAATAGAAATGCAGTTGATAGACAGTGGAAAAGGAATTGCAATAAAATATTTGAAAGAACATTTAGGAAAAGAAAATGGAAATACTATTCATACTACAATCGGAATTGGAGATAATGAAAATGATATAAATATGATTGAATGTTCTGATATTGGATATGCAGTAGGTAATGCAGTAAAAGAATTGAAAGAAAAGGCTGACAGAATTACAGTTGCAAACACTGAGGATGCTATAGCAAAGATAATTTCACAACTTTAAATAACATTAAAATTTTTATTGAAAAAAGTATGTGTATTCGTTATTATGGACTATGGATATGTAAATTATATGTAAAAATCAAGGAAAAAATAAGAAAAAATGAAGTAAAATATCTATTTTCCATAGGAAACAAAATGGACAAAGTTCATTATATATAAGTGTTTCCGACGATTAGCCACCGACCAAAGGGAGGGGGCAATACATAGTGTGCAAGGAGAAAGTAATTATGGACTATGTACTTTTAGTATTAGAGTTACTTGGTGGCGTAGGACTGTTTTTGTATGGAATGAGTCTTATGGGTTCATCTCTTGAAAAGTTAGCAGGTGGAAGTCTTGAAAAGATTTTGGAAAAGCTGACAACAGGAAAGAGCAAAAGAACAGGACAGCTTAAAGGTTGGGGCCTTGGAACAGGGGTAACTGCCATTATTCAAAGTTCAGCGGCAACTACACTTATGCTTATCGGATTTGTAAATGCCGGAATTATGAAATTAGGACAGGCTATTCCGGTAGTATTTGGTGCCAATGTTGGTAGTACAGCGACAGCTATTATTTTAAGTTTAGGAGATGTTGGTGATAATCTTTTAATTTTAAAATTAGTTAAGCCTAAATATTTAGCATGCGTGTTATTGGTTGTAGGTGCTTTTATTATTCTTTTCTCTAAGAAAAAGAAATTAAAAGATACAGCGGGAATTTTAGTTGGTCTTGGCATACTTTTTACAGGTATGACAACAATGGAATCTGTGTTTAGCGGTAATGCACAGATTACGGCAGCTATTGAGCATATGTTTGGAACAATAAGTAATCCATTACTTGCATTTTTAATAGGTATGGTACTTACGGCAATTATTCAGAGCTCATCTGCTTCAGTAGGTATTTTACAGGCACTTTCCGCTACAGGAGTAGTAACATATGGAACTGCAATTCCTATTATTATCGGTCAGAACATTGGTAAATGTGTTGCTATTATTTTAGGTGGAATCGGTGCAAATAAAAAAGCAAAAAGAGTTTCTCTTAGCTATTTATTGTTTAATATTATAGGTGCATTTTCATTTATGGTTATATTCTGTGTATGTAAAGAAGCATTTGGTTTAGCAATATTTGGAGAAACTGTAAACAGAAGTAAGATTGCTATTATCCATGTAGGATTTAACCTTGTTACAAGTTTAGTTTTACTTCCATTTGCAGATAAAGTAGGTGATTTGACAGGAAAGATTGTTGGAAATGAAGAAGAGTCTCTTATGGATAAAGAACTTGGAACACTTGATCCAATGTTATTAAAAACACCTACAGTAGCTTTAAAGCAGAGTAAAGAAGTTATGTGGGCAATGACGGATGCAATATCAAATAACTATAAGATTGCATGCGAGCTCATTAAACATTTTGATATTAAGTTATTAGATGAAGCAAGAAAAAATGAAGACTTTATTGATAAATGTGAAAGCGTTTTAAGTTCATACATTTTAAAGATAGATGCAAAACAGCTTCCTGGAGATGGAAAAAGAGTCGTATCTGAATTATTAAATTCAGTTGGAGATTTGGAAAGAATAGGTGATCACTGTATAAATATTTCATTCCTTATGGAAGAAATGAATGAAAGAAAAGCTCATTTTTCTGATAAGGGGTTAAAAGAAGTTGAGGTCTTAGTAGATGCAATAGAATCTATTATTAATACAACATTCCAGGCATTTAAAGAAGATGATGAAATATCAGTTATCAGAGTAGAGCCAATGGTTAAGATAATTTCAAGATTAAAAAATATGATAAAAGACAATCATATTTCAAGATTGGAAAACGGACAATGTAGCATAGAAGCAGGTATTACTTTATTAGATTTACTTACTAATTTTGAGAGAATTGCCAGCCACTGTGAAAATATAGCTTTGCATATTACTAAGAGGGTAAATAAAGAATTGCATTTAGATGATATGCATGGACATATGATGGACAAACATAGTGAGGAATATAAGGGACTTTACTTATATTACAAGTCTCAGTATGTAGATAAAATTGAAAATGAATAATAATATTGACATATGGTATGGATGATGTTTAAATTAAACTATCTGTACTAAGGGGTGGTATTTATGTCAAAGAAAAAAAGTATAATTATAGTAGGAATTGTGGCAGTTATTTTAGCAGTAGTTTTGATTGTTGTGTTACATCCTTCAGGCACCGGAAAAGATGCTGAGAATAAGATGGAAGTGACAACAGCTAATTATCAGACAGATGAGGCAGATGACAACAATTCAATGGATAACGAATCAGCTGAAGGCGAAACGAATTATTGGGATTCAGTAGACATGATAGAAGATGGCAATGCAGCTGATAACGAAGGTAATAACGAAAATACAGCAGATGAACAGGTAAGTGGCGACTCAGAAGAATATCCGGGACAGGATGATGGATGGTCACCAATTGTACCGGCTGATGATGTAAATTAAATTATTTTAGTTGATTGTGGGGATATACGGGGTGAAAAATAAATTATGATTTGAAGGGAAAATTAATTAGGCCTCAGTGTATTTCAGAAAATTATATTTATGGTTTTATAAGTGAATTTTCTGATACCAACAGAGAAGATGATGAAGAACTGATTGCGATAAAAAGATAAAAAAGATGAACACAAATAAGTTACGTTTAGTGATAACGAATTTGTGTTCATTTTTTATGTTTATCAAAAATTTTTCATATATTACTTAGAAGAATCTTCTATGAGTCTTGTGATAATATCATGGACTGTGTTGTATACAAATACAGCCATTTCTTCAGGTGGTGTAACGCAATCAGAAAAAATCCATGTTTTAAGCATTCCAATACAACCGCTTCTTAAAAACGAATAAACATATTCAGGGGCAATTGATTTGTTAAAACAATATATAAGATTAATCTGTTTTCTTACCTTACTTTCGATTACGTCTTCCATACGTTGTATAAAAAATGCATCGCCGTGATATCCCATTAAAGCTTTTAATGAATCTCTGTTTGCTTCAAAAACAGAAATCAGGTCAGTTACAAAACTGTAACTTTGAGCTCTCGATAATGAAGGATAGGAATCAAGTACCTTCTGAATCTGGGAAATAATGTCGTTTTCCATTTCTTGTAATAGGTCAAATATATCCGTATAATGCAGATAAAAAGTTGAACGGTTTATATTTGCAAGAACAACAAGATTTTTAATTGTAATATCATTAATATTCTGTTTTATCATCATTTGCGCAAGCGTTTTCTTCAAAGCTTCCCTTGTGCGCTGACTACGTTTATCTATTTTAATATTCATGTATAATATTAGTCATTACATATGGTATAATGGCATTTCCTTTACTTGAAGTTATTTACAAAAATATTATAATAGAGGATAAGAAAAAAGACAACATGATGTCTATAAAAATAAGAAATATTTAAGAGGTCAAAAATGAAAAATAAAACAGTTGTAGTAGGGTTATCAGGGGGAGTTGACTCATCGGTTACGGCATATTTATTAAAGAAACAGGGTTACAATGTAATTGGCGTTACAATGCAGGTGTGGCAGAAAGATATTCCTGAAAGTGGAAAAACAGGAATAGCAGAAGTGGAAGACGCAAGGAAAGTGGCGGCGTATTTGGGTATTCCTCATTATGTGCTTAATTTTAATGAAGAATTTCATAAAAATGTTATAGAATATTTTGTTAAAACTTATAATGACGGAAAGACACCTAATCCTTGTGTGGTATGCAACAGATATGTAAAATGGCAGGCTTTAAGGGAAAAGGCAGGAAATTTAGGAGCGGATTATATTGCAACAGGTCATTATGCAAAGATAGAAAAATTAGAAAATGGAAGGTACGCGATTAAAAATTCAAAAACGGCAAAAAAAGACCAGACATATGCATTACATTTACTGACTCAGGAACAGTTAGAACATACAATTATGCCTCTTGGCAGCTATGAAAAAGATGAAGTGCGAAAGATTGCTGAAAGAGTAGGAATTCCTGTTGCACATAAAAAAGACAGTCAGGATATGTGCTTTATTCCCGATGGAAAATATGCAAATTTTATATACAAAGAAACAGGAAAAAGGGCAATACCGGGAGATATTGTGACAATGGATGGAGAAGTTGTTGGAAAACATAAAGGAATTATTTTTTATACAGTCGGACAGCGAAAAGGTTTGAAATTGCAAAATAAAAATATGTATGTTTGTGAAATCAATGCCAATAAGAATCAGATTTTGGTATGCGACAATGAATCCCTGTTTAAAAAGATAGTAGTTGCGCACAATGTTAATATGATGGCAAAGGAAAGTATTAGTGGAAAACAAAGAGCGTTTGCGAAAATAAGATATAACCATGAAGGGGCAGACTGTACTGTGTGGATGGAAGATGAAAAATTGTATTGTGAATTTGACAAACCTCAAAGAGCAGTGACCCCGGGACAATCTTTAGTTGTATATCAGGATGGATATGTGCTTTGCGGAGGAGAAATTATTTCAGAATAAAATATGTTGGAATCAAAAACACCAACTTTGATGTTTACGGATTGTTTCGTGCTACGCATTCCAATAATCCTACCAAATATTCATAATAAGTAGACAGTAATTATGCAATATCTACTCATTGATACAAATTTGCGTATTTTTTTACAAAATATTTAAAAATAATGTTGACGGATTTTAAACATATGCGTATAATTGTAAGTTGAATAACCAACACTTAATGTGGATAGGTCTATCTCGACGAAGAGAGTTTTTATATATTTATGAGTTCATGATTAGTCGGAGTTATTCAAATTCAAAGAAAGGGATTGCTGTAGTGAAGAAGAAAGACTTTACAGAAAAACTGACAGAATTAGTAGAACTTGGCAAGAAGAATGGTGGAGTGGTTACAACTGCTGATGTTGATAACATGTTTCAGGGGATGCCACTTACAGGCGAACGTAAAGATGCTATTGCCGAGTATATAATTGAAAATGGATTGACAATTAAAACAGGTGATTCAGACGGAAAGTCAGAAACAAAGAAATTAACAAAGAAGACAAGTGTGAAAACTGATGTGGAAGCGGTAGATGATACTGATAATGAAGAGGTGGATAATGCAGAAGAAACTGCATCTGATGCAGAACCAACAGAAGCAGATTTGACACTTGCAGCAGAAGGCCCTATTGATTTAGAACCTACAGATGACGATTTTGAAGATGAAGAAGAAATTGTTGAATTAGATAATGTTGGTTTACTTGAAGGTGTCGGAACAGAAGACCCTGTTAGAATGTACTTAAAAGAAATAGGTACAGTTCCATTGTTAACTGCAGAAGAAGAACTTGAACTTGCCAAACGTAAATCAGAAGGCGATCCTGTTGCTAAAGACAAATTAATAGAAGCTAATTTACGTCTTGTTGTTAGTATTGCTAAGAGATACACAGGAAGAGGTATGAGTTTCCTTGATTTAGTACAGGAGGGCAATTTAGGACTCATAAAAGGTGTTGAAAAATTTGATTACGAAAAAGGATATAAGCTGAGTACATATGCTACATGGTGGATTAGACAGTCTGTAACAAGAGCACTTGCAGACCACGCAAGAACAATCCGTGTACCTGTTCATATGGTTGAGACAATTAACAGAATGTCAAAGATGCAGCGTAAATTAACTTTAGAGTTAGGTTACGAGCCATCAACTCAGGAATTAGCCAATGCATTAGATATAACAGAAGAAAAAGTTTTAGAGATAATGCAGATAGCAAGAGAGCCTGCATCATTAGAAACACCTATCGGTGAAGAAGATGATTCTAACTTAGGAGATTTTGTTGCAGACAACAATACAGTTACTCCGGAAGCTAACATTGAATCAGTTATGCTTAGAGAACACATTGATGTATTACTTGAAGATTTGAAAGAACGTGAAAAGGAAGTTATTATCTTAAGATTTGGCTTAAGAGACGGACATCCAAGAACTCTTGAAGAAGTTGGAAAGGAATTCAATGTTACAAGAGAGCGTATCAGACAGATTGAAGCTAAGGCATTAAGAAAGTTAAGAAATCCTGTTAGAAGTAAGAAGATTAAGGATTTCCTTAATAGTTAATAAATAAAAATTCTTCCGTGCATAAAGAAAAGCATTTTTGCATGGAAGAATTTTTTTATAAAAGGCTTTCTAAAGTAAACCAAATGGTTAAATTAGTTAAGACAAACTAAGTTAAGACACATACTTAAAATAGAGAAAGTAAAAAAAATAAAAAAATATGTATTTTTTACTTAATTTTACTTGATTTTGTCATAAAAATAGTTTATAAAATTAAGTAAATAAAAAAGTAAGCATAAAGGTACAAAGGCGTACTTCAGTGTTGCTATGCAACTGAGGCAGTCCTTTGTACCTTTTTTATATTCTAACTATCAGGAGGGATACGATGAATCAAAACGAATTATTTGAGAAAGCAAAAAAAGATGGCTTATACGATGAAAGATTTGAACATGATAACTGTGGTATTGGTGCAGTTGTAAACATTAAAGGTATCAAATCTCATGAAACAGTAGAAAATGCTTTAAAGATAGTAGAAAATCTTGAGCATAGAGCAGGTAAGGACGCAGAAGGAAAGACTGGTGACGGAGTTGGTATTTTGTTACAGATTTCACATAAGTTCTTTAAGAAAGCTACAAAGAATTTAGGATTTGACATTGGAAATGAAAGAGAATACGGAGTTGGAATGTTCTTTATGTCTCAGGACGAACTTGTCCGTAAGCGTGAAATGAAAATGCTTGAAATAATAGTTGAGAAAGAAGAACTTGAATTCTTAGGATGGAGAGAAGTACCAACACATCCTGAAATTTTAGGAACTAAGGCAGTTGAATGCATGCCATACATTATGCAGTGCTTCATAAAGAAACCTGAAGATGTAGAAAAAGGATTACCTTTTGATAGAAAATTATACATTGTAAGAAGAGTATTTTCACACAGCAGTGTTGGAACATATACAGTTTCAATGTCAAGTAGAACAATAGTATACAAAGGTATGTTCTTAGTTGGAGAACTTAGAATGTTTTTTGATGATTTACAGAGTAAAGATTTTGAATCAGCTATAGCAATGGTTCATTCAAGATTCTCAACTAACACAAATCCAAGTTGGAAGAGAGCTCATCCAAATAGATTTATTGTTCATAATGGAGAAATAAATACAATTCGTGGAAATGCAGATAACATGCTTGCAAGAGAAGAATCAATGGATAGTGAATATATGAAAAATTCTATTCAGAAAGTTATGCCTGTAGTAGATACAAATGGTTCTGACTCAGCAATGCTTGATAATACATTAGAATTCTTAGTAATGAATGGAGTAGATTTGCCTCTTGCAGTAATGATGTGTATTCCTGAACCATGGGAAAATAACAACACAATTTCACAGAGCAAAAAAGACTTCTATCAGTATTATGCAACAATGATGGAACCATGGGATGGACCGGCATCTATTCTTTTCTCAGATGGAGATTACATGGGAGCAATCCTTGATAGAAACGGACTAAGACCATCAAGATATTATATTACAGATGATGACCAGTTGATTCTTTCATCAGAAGTAGGTGTCCTTGAAATTGACCCTGCAAAAATAGTAGTAAAAGATAGACTTCGTCCGGGACGTATGCTTCTTGTAGATACTGTAAATGGAAAATTAATTGATGATGATGAATTAAAAGAAGAATATGCAACAAGAAAACCATATGGTGAATGGTTAAATAACAATCTTGTATATTTGAAAGATATAAAGATTCCAAATAAAAAAGTTGAATCATATACAAAGGAAGAAAGACAGAGATTACAGAAAAACTTTGGATACACTTATGAAGATTTAAAGAAGATAATTCCAATGGCAAATAACGGAGCAGAAGGAATTAGTGCAATGGGTAAAGATACACCAATAGCAGTACTTAGTGAAGCAAAGAATCCATTATACAATTACTTTAAACAGCTATTTGCTCAGGTAACAAATCCACCTATTGATGCAATTAGAGAAGAAATAGTTACATCAACTTCTGTTTATATAGGTAAAGACGGAAATATCTTAGAAGAAAAACCTGAAAACTGTAAGGTATTAAAAATTCATAATCCAATTCTTACAAGTACAGATTTACTTAAGATTGAAAATATGAATGTAGATGGATTTAAGGCTGCAAAGGTGCCAATCATATATTACAAAGGAATTGCATTAGAGAAAGCTATTGAACAGGTATTCGTAGATGTAGATAAAGCACACAAAGATGGAGCAAATATCATAATACTTTCAGACAGAGGTGTAGATGAATATCATGTACAGATACCGGCACTTTTAGCTGTATCAGCAGTACATCAGCATCTTGTAAAGACAAAGAAAAGAACAACTCTTTCACTTATTCTTGAAAGTGGTGAACCAAGAGACGTACATCATTTTGCAACATTACTTGGATATGGCGCAAGTGCAATTAATCCTTATTTAGCACATGATACAATCAAACAGATGGTTGATGAAAATATGATTGATAAAGACCCATACGCAGCAATTGATGATTATAACGATGCGATACTTCATGGAATAGTTAAGATAGCATCTAAGATGGGTATTTCAACAATTCAGTCATATCAGGGATCACAGATTTTTGAAGCAATCGGAATTAGTAGTGAAGTAATTGATAAATATTTTACAGGAACTGTAAGCAGGGTAGAAGGTATCACAATGCATGACATTGAGGAAAATGTTGAAGAACTTCACTCAAACGCATTTGACCCATTAGGACTTGATGTTGACCTTACGCTTGAAAGCTCAGGTTCCCATAAGTTAAGAAGTGGAAAAGAAGAGCATAAATATAATCCACAGACAATTCATACTCTTCAAATGGCAACATGGACCGGAAATTATGACTTATTTAAACAATATACACATATGATTGACGAGGAAATGAGTCCGGTACATTTAAGAGGATTAATTGACTTTAAATATCCTGAAAATGGTGGAATCCCAATTGATGAAGTAGAAAGTGTTGATTCAATTGTTAAGAGATTTAAGACAGGAGCAATGTCATATGGTTCAATTTCTCAGGAAGCACATGAAACAATGGCAATTGCAATGAATATGATTGGTGGAAAATCAAATTCAGGTGAAGGTGGAGAAGCTCCTGAACGTTTAGTTGTTGGAAAAGACGGACTTAACAAATGTTCAAAGATTAAGCAGGTCGCTTCAGGACGTTTTGGTGTTACATCAAGATATCTTGTAAGTGCAGAAGAAATTCAGATTAAAATGGCACAGGGTGCTAAACCTGGTGAAGGTGGACACTTGCCTGGAAAGAAAGTTTATCCTTGGATTGCAAAAACAAGATATTCAACACCGGGTGTAAGCTTAATTTCACCACCACCTCATCATGATATTTATTCAATTGAGGATTTGGCACAGTTGATTTATGATTTGAAAAATGCAAACAGAGATTCAAGAATTTCAGTTAAATTAGTTTCGGAAGCAGGTGTTGGCACTGTAGCAGCAGGTGTTGCAAAAGCAGGAGCGCAGGTAATTCTTATTTCAGGATTTGATGGTGGTACAGGTGCAGCTCCGGGAAATTCAATTTACAATGCAGGTCTTCCTTGGGAACTTGGATTAGCAGAAGCACATCAGACATTGATTGCAAATGGTCTAAGAAATAAAGTTATTGTTGAAACAGATGGTAAGTTAATGAGTGGACGTGATGTAGCAATTGCTGCAATGCTTGGTGCAGAAGAATACGGATTTGCGACAGCCCCATTAGTAACAATGGGATGCGTAATGATGAGAGTATGCAACCTTGATACATGTCCTGTTGGTGTGGCAACACAGAATCCTGAACTTAGAAAGAGATTCAAAGGAAAACCTGAATATGTTGTAAACTTTATGAAGTTTATAGCTCAGGAATTAAGAGAATACATGGCAAAACTTGGCGTTAGAACAGTAGATGAATTAGTTGGCAGAGCTGATTTATTAAAGGTAAAAGAAAATGTTACAGCAGGTCATGCACCTGAAGTAAATCTTGATAAGATAATCAATGCTGATTTTGCAAATGAAAGAGTTCAGTACAACAAGAAAAATGTATATGACTTTAAGTTAGACCAGACAAAAGACGTAACTGTATTATTGAAAAAATTGGGCAAGGCTTTAGATGGTAAAAAGGCAGCAAGTGTTGAAGTTGATGTAAATAACTTAGACAGATCATTTGGTACAATATTTGGCTCAGAAATTACAAAGAAATATAACGATACATTAGATGACGATATGTATGTTGTAAAATGTAACGGTGCCGGTGGACAGAGCTTTGGTGCATTTATTCCTAAGGGATTAACTATAGAGCTTACAGGTGATAGTAACGATTATCTTGGTAAAGGTTTATCGGGTGGAAAGATTGTTGTTAAACCACCTAAAGAATCTAAGTTTAAGCAGGATGAAAACATCATTATCGGAAATGTTGCTTTATATGGTGCGACAAGTGGAAGTGCATATATAAACGGCGTTGCCGGAGAACGTTTCTGTGTAAGAAACTCAGGCGCTACAGCAGTTGTAGAAGGTGTTGGAGAACACGGATGTGAATACATGACAGGCGGACGTGTAGTAATTATCGGTAAAGTAGGTAAGAACTTCGCAGCAGGTATGAGTGGCGGTGTTGCTTATGTACTTGATGAAAACAACGATTTATATATGAAAACAAATAAAGAGTTAGTATCTACAGAAGAGTTGTCAAATAAATATGATGTTCAGGAATTAAAGAAAACGCTTGAAGAACATGTTAAATATACAAACTCAGTACGAGGAAAAGAAATACTTGAAAACTTTGAAGAATATCTTCCAAAATTCAAGAAAATCATTCCTTACGATTATAAGAAGATATTAAATGCCATTGCAAAAATGGAAGAAAAAGGATTAAATCCGGAACAGGCACAAATCGAAGCATTTTATGCGGCAACAAGATAGGACAAGCAATAAATAATTACTACGCCGGCAGGACGTTTACGTACTGCCGAAGGAAGTAATTATTTATTATTTGCGTAGCAAAGCGAGTGAGATGAAGCAGCGGAGGCTGCGGAATCGAACTGCTTGTCCTATCGGTTAGAGGTAGGATAGCAAAGCGAGTGAGATGAAGCAGCGGAGGCTGCGGAATCGAACTGCTTGTCCTATCGGTTAGAGGTAGGATAGCAAAGCGAGTGAGATGAAGCAGCAAAGGCTGCGGAATCGAACTGCTTGTCCTATCGGTTAGAGGTAGGATAGCAAAGCGAGTGAGATGAAGCAGCAAAGGCTGCGGAATCGAACTGCATGTATGGAAGAAATTTAAATGAAGAGGAGAAAGAAAAATGGGAAAACCAACAGGATTTTTAGAATATGAACGTGAAGATGCACCGGCTTATTCACCAAAAGAAAGAATAAAAAACTTTAATGAATTTCATGAACCATTATCATTTGAAAAACAAAGATGCCAGGCTGCAAGATGTATGGATTGCGGAGTTCCATTTTGTCAGTCAGGTAAAATGTTAGCAGGCATGGCATCAGGTTGTCCTCTAAATAACCTTATACCTGAGTGGAATGACCTTTTATATCATGGAAATATGGAACAGGCTTATAATCGTTTACACAAGACAAACAATTTCCCTGAATTTACATCGAGAGTATGCCCTGCTTTATGTGAAAAGGCATGTACATGTGGATTAAATGGAAATCCGGTTTCATGTAGAGCAAATGAAAATACAATTATTGAAAATGCATATGCAAAAGGATTTGCGGCAGCAAAGGCTCCATCAATGAGAACAGGAAAAAAGGTTGCAGTTATCGGCTCAGGTCCTTCAGGACTTGCAGCAGCTGACCAGCTTAATAAACGCGGACATAATGTTACAGTATTTGAACGTGCAGACAGAGTTGGTGGATTACTTATGTATGGAATTCCAAATATGAAACTTGAAAAGCATATTATTGATAGAAAAATCAATATTATGAAAGAAGAGGGCGTTGAATTTGTAACAGGCAAAGATATTGGAAAAGATATAAAGGCAGACAAGATATTGAAAGAATATGACAGAGTAATTCTTGCGTGCGGAGCTACAAATCCAAGAGATATTAAGGCTACGGGAAGAGATGCAAATGGAATTTATTTTGCAGTAGATTTCTTAAAATCAACAACAAAGAGTTTGCTTGATAACGGACTTAAAGAAGGAACTTTCGTTTCAGCAAAAGGTAAAGATGTAATTGTTATTGGTGGCGGCGATACAGGAAATGATTGTGTAGGAACATGTATCCGTCACGGAGCAAAAAGCGTATTACAGTTAGAGATGATGCCAAAAGCACCGGATGAAAGAGCAGCAAATAACCCATGGCCTGAATGGCCAAAAGTCTGCAAGACAGACTATGGTCAGGAAGAAGCAATTGCTGTATTTGGACATGACCCAAGAGTTTACCAGACAACAGTTAAAGAATTCAAGAAAGACAAAAATGGAAATCTTGAAAAAGTTGTTTTAGTTAAATTAGAGTCAAAGAAAGATGAAAAGACGGGAAGATTTAACATGGTAGAAATACCGAGAAGTGAATATGAAGTAAAGGCTCAGCTCGTGTTAATAGCAGCAGGATTTCTCGGTAGTCAGGATTACGTAACAAAGGCATTTGGTGTTGCTGTAAATGAAAGAACAAATGTTAAGACAGCACCTGAAAGTTATCAGACAAATGTTGAAAAAGTATTTACTGCAGGAGATATGCATAGAGGCCAGTCATTAGTTGTATGGGCAATTCATGAAGGTCGTGAAGCAGCAAAGGCTGTTGATGAAAGTCTTATGGGATATACGAATTTATAATAAAAAAAGTCTGAAATTTAGCATTAAATTGGTGCTTTATTTCAGACTTTTTAATTGTCATAAAACTAGAAAATCGAGTCAAAATGTCTGGAAACATACAAGTTACGCAAAAAAACATACAAGTTACGCAAAAAAAAGTTATCCGAAATTAAATATGATATTATAGTTTTAAGAATTTGCTTAAAAGGATAAAAAATGAAAATTAATGTATTAGTTTGTGATGATGAAAAAGGGTTTTTAGAAATAATAAATGTGCTAACTCTTTTTGAAAGGAAAAATTATGTTGATTAGTTCAATTAAAATTCAGATGTCTCATATATTTAGAAGTAAAAGTAGTGTTTTTGTAGCATTAGCATTATTGTTTGTAATTTCCGTGAACTTTTTACAGAATATGAATAGAAATATTGATGCGGTTTATGTAACAGAAATGTTTGATATTACTAAAACATTAACTTTATCAGATTGGAGTCCGGTTGGATATTTCTTTATGCAATATTATCCTTTGTTGATCGTTATACCTACTGCGGGTGCTTATATATGTGATTTAAATAATGGAATAGATTTGTATATGCGTTCAAGAATAGGAATAAGAAATTATTTGTATGGAAAAGTTATTTCAGTATTCCTTGTTACATTAATTCTGTTTACAATTCCTTTTCTTATTGAAATTATGCTAAGCGCAGTATGCTTTAGTACGCAATCACTAGGGGATCCTTCAGGATTTGAATATTTTCAGACAATAGAGCAGGATGGAAAGTATTTTTTGGCAAATATTTATTTAAATAATCGTATAATTTATGCTGTTATAATGAGTCTGCTATTTGGAATGGTATCTGCCATATTGGCAACATTCAATTTTACAATTACTATGCTGCCAATATTTAAATTTAAAATAATGACTTATTTCCCTATTTATTTGTTGTTTTATATCATCTCAATATTTGAAAAAGTAGTTCATCTTAAGTTCGCTACGTATTATGCATTCATATTAAGAATGTTTGAAGTTTCAACAAAAAAGAATTACCTTGTGTATATTATTTTTTTGTTAGTGTTGTTGGCAATATCAATTATGATTACTGAGATAAAAATAAGAAAGAATAGTATATAAAGATTGTGATTTGGGAAAGGAAAAATATGAAATTAAGAGTTGATAATATATCAAAGAATATAGGAAATAGAAAAATATTAGATAGCGTAAATCTTGAATTGGAAAATGGTAAAATATATGGTTTTGTAGGGAGAAATGGTTCTGGGAAAACAATGCTATTTAGAGCATTATCAGGATTGATGGGGGTTTCTTCGGGTAAAATATTTCTTGATGATAGGGAATTACATAAAGATATGAGAGTGTTGGAAAATATAGGTATTACGATAGAAAATGCAGGATTATATCCGGAATTAGCCGGATTTGATAATTTGAAGTTATTATCAGGATTAAAAAGAAAAATAGATGATAACAAAATAAGAGAAACTATAGTCAGAGTAGGACTAGACCCGGATGATAAAAGACCTTTTAGAAAATATTCATTAGGAATGAAACAAAGAATAGTAATTGCACAGGCAATTATGGAAGAGCCGGATATTCTAATGTTGGACGAACCGACAAATGCATTGGACGAGGAAGGCATTGAGAGAATTAGAAAAATAATTTCTGAGGAGAAGCAAAGGGGAGCTATGGTATTAATTGCAAGCCATAATAAAGAAGATATTAAATTATTGGCAGATAAAGTTTTTTTAATTCGTGATGGAAGAGTAAAGGAAAGTGAAGAAAAATAGAATGAAAAAAAGATATATTTTTGGAATCTATATGATAGTTACATGTGTACTACTTAATATTGGATTATGTTCGAAACATAAATACATAGATTTAAATGCAGAAAAAGAGCCGTTAAATAATTTTACAGTGGGCATTTTATCAAATAAATTAGTAGATATAGGTATAGAAGCATTTGATGAAAATTTAGAGCAGAATAATATAATTCTTGCAGTAAAATGTGAAGAAAAATCAAGATTTGTGTATAAGGGAGCTGTACAAAAAGTTAAAGTTGAAAAAGTGTTTAAAGGTGAAAATATACAAAAAGGTGATGAAATTGAGATACAGAGTGTTTCTTCAACATTTATGGATGACATAGAAGGCAAAGGAGATAAACCAGAGGCTAATATGAATTTCATAAATGAAATGAAGAAAGGAAATAGATATTTGGTTTTCTTAGATAAAAAATTAAAAAATTCTTCCATTTATATACCGAAAGAAGAAGGAATAATAAAACCAACATTTTGTTATGAACAAATAGAGAATAAACCGTGTCAGTCTACCAGTTCAGAAGCAAATGTAGCATTTTATAGTGATGTTTCGCAAAATGAATTTTTTATAATGAAGCAAAAAGGTATTGATAAAATGAAACAATATAAGGAACGGCTATTGGCAAGATATCAATACAATTAAAGGAAGATATAGAATGAAAATTAGGAGTACAATATTATTAGCAATAATTATAGGAATATTTAGTTTGGGTACAGGTATTTTTTCATATAACAATACATCAGTAGCACAGATAATATTGCATTCTGCATTTGCAGGAGTTGAATATTATCCACAGTATGTAGTTTTTTTGTCTTATCAATATATGCCACTACTTATATTTCAGGTTATATTTGCAACATATATATATAAACATTTTTGCAGTGCGAGTGTTTATTTTTTCTCAAGAAATATTAATAGAATAAAGTGGTTTTTAGAGGAAAGTGGGAAACTGTATATTAATACAGTGCTATATTTAATTGTATTTAATTTGGTTGGAATAAGTGTTACAAGTTTGTTTATTAAAGTTACGATAGACGAAGGAGTGTTATTGTTAATAATTTATTATATTTTAATACATTCGTTATATTTGTTTTTTTCCACGTTAGCGATAAATGTAGTTGCGATTATTTCAAGTAGTGAAATTGGATTTATTGTAGTTGAGGGAATTGCACTACTACAAATGGCAATGTATCTAATGCTTGGAAAACAAATTAAGGATGATATTATAGAAGGAATAAATTTGTTTATGTTAAAAAGCAATGTTATAGCAAATTTAATTTTCCCGATACATAGCAGTCATATACAAAACGTTAATAAATTTATAAATGAAAAGGGAATAGATTTTGATTTGAATTTTTCAATTATTTATTATTTTATTTTAAGTATGGTTATAATAATTGCCGGAGCGTACATTGTGGAAAAAAGAGAATTTATATCTAACAATAAAGAAATGGAATAAAAGAAAAAACATGGGGCTGAATTTGCAGCCCTATATTTATGCAAAAAATTCATAAATATTAAGAAGAGATAGGGATATTCACAAAAACTTAATACAAGTTTACAAAGAGTTAAAGGAGGAAGTCTTGCACATCATTGTTTTTGTGGATATAATGAATAAGAATTTAGGGGAAGAGAAAATAACTTTTTTCTTCGGAAAGGAAATGACATGAGTGAAAATATAAATGAAAATATGACTGAGAAAGAGGCTAAGAAGGCAGAAGAACTGAAGAAGAAAGAGTTAGAGAGGGAAAAGTATCAGGAGCAATTGAATGATCCTAATTTAACTAAGAAAGAAAAGAAAAAGATAAAAAGAAAATTAGAAGAATTAGAACCTTTTGATTTGAAAAAAGAAATTTTCAGTTGGATTAGAATATTTATTGCAGCAGTTGTAATTGCATTTTTAGTAAATAATTTCGTAATAATTAATGCGAATGTACCAAGTGGCTCAATGGAAACAACAATTATGACTAAAGATAGAATGCTTGGTAACAGATTGGCATACAAAACAGGTGACATAAAGAGAGGAGATATTGTAATTTTTAAATTCCCGGATGATGAAAGTCAGTTATTTGTAAAGAGAGTAATTGGTTTGCCTGGTGATAAGGTTGTAATTAAAGAAGGAAAAATTTACATAAATGATTCAGAAGAACCATTAGAAGAAGATTATTTGCCTGAGGAATGGACAGTAGGAAATGATACAAGTAATCTTCCTGATGGAAAGAACGAATACAATGTGCCGGAGGGAAGTTATTTCTTAATGGGAGATAATAGAAATATTTCAAATGATGCAAGATACTGGAATAACACTTATGTAAAGAAAGAGAAAATAATTGCAAAAGCAATGTGCGTTTATTTCCCATTTAATCATATGCATGCTTTAGAATCAGCGGAATATAATTAGAAAAATACAGAAAAATAATAAAAAGAGTTTCGTATGTATCAGTTTAAAACAGATGTAAAATCTGAAAATTGAAAGTGATACAAATACGAAGCTCTTTTTATTCCTCAAAAAATGGGGAAAACTAAGCTTGCTTTCTTATTTTATTATAAATTAAGACAATAGTAATCAAGACTTGAATCGACAACAAATCCCATCGACTGATAAAGGCGAAATGCAGGTATATTACTTTTAGTAACGTGAAGAATTATTTTGTCAATATTTATTTCGTCTAAATAACCTAACAGACAGTTAATTAAGTGTGCACCAAGTCCAAGTCCGCGATATTTTTTTATAATTTCAACTTCACTTAAAATACAATAGGAATCATTTATTAAAGTTATTGAGCATGAACCGACAAAAAAGTCGTCTTTAAAAAATGCACATTGTTGCGCACCTTTACCTGATTCTGTTATATCTATGTCAAATTCAGAAGGATAAATGATTAAATTTTTCAAATTTAAAGACATTTTACATTCTGTATCTGAGTATCTGAAATTATTTTTTCTCAAAACTTCAGCTGCATTTTTGCAATGAGCAGGAAGCGGAAATGAAAGATTGATATTTTTATATTCTTCTTTAACAGCAGTTAATAATTGAGAAAAAATTCCGTTGTTACGATAGGCAGGCAGAACAAAACCACATACGTCAAAGTTTTGTCGATCTATTCCGGAAAGACAAATAAATCCAAGTATATTATTGCTATCATCTGTAAAATAAAAAAATCCCGGATGCCCAAATAAATAAGAGTCATCCTCCTCGTAAAAAAAGGAATATTTTTTAGAATCATTCTGACAACAAATGGATACAATATTTTTTAGTACATCCATATGGTCAGAACGGACAGTTTTTTCAATTGTTAAACCCATAAAAATCCTCCCAACAACTGTTTCCAATAAAACTATTGTATCACATTTTGGAGAATTTTAGAGATAAAATATTGGAAGTAATGGAGATTAAATATATTACAGATGTGGTCAAGTATGAATGTTTGTAGTAAAATATCAAATGGACTGATTAAAAATGAGAGGAAAGTAAAATGATACGTATTGGATCCTATGTTGGAATGAATGGTAAAGAAATGATGCTTGGTTCTGCAAAGGAAGCAGCTTCATATGGTGCAAATGTGTTTATGGCTTACACAGGTGCTCCGCAAAATACAAGAAGAAAAGAAATAAGTGAATTAAATATTGATAAAGCCTGGGAATATATGGATGAACATGGAATAGATGAAGTGGTAATTCACGCACCGTATATTATTAATCTGGCAAATACAGTTAAACCTGAAACTTATGAATTAGCTGTAGAGTTTCTCGCAAAAGAGATTGAAAGAGCACAGGCGATGAGGGCAAAAAGCATGGTGCTTCATCCGGGTTCTCACGTTGGAGCAGGAGTAGACGCAGGAATTAACAAAATTATCGAAGGTTTAAATGAAGTACTTACGAGTGATACTAAGATAAATATTGCACTTGAAACAATGGCAGGAAAGGGCAGCGAAATCGGAAGAAATTTCGAAGAACTTGCAAGAATTTATGATGGTGTAAAATACAATGATAAATTAAGAGTGTGCTTTGATACATGCCATGTAAATGACAGTGGATATGATTTGGTAAATGATTTAAGTGCGACTTTAGAAAAATTTGACAAGATAATCGGAACAGACCAGATTGCGGTATTTCATATAAATGACAGCAAAAATGAACTTGGAGCAGGTAAAGACAGACATGAAAATATCGGCAAAGGTTGTATTGGCTTTGAAACATTGCACAAAATAGTTCATTTGCCTGAATTTGAGAGGGTTCCTAAAATTTTGGAAACTCCATATATTAAAGATGAAAATGACAGTAAGAACTCATATCCTCCATACAAGGAAGAAATAGCGATGCTTCGCAAGTGATTTCATATTTTTATCATAAATAAGATTGATAATATGATGATAGGTAAATCAAAGGCAACTATACATCTTACGATAACAGCCATTCATCATAAATGCTTAAATGATTACTAAGGAGACAAAATAATGAGTAATTTGATATACAGCCTCAACGCTACAGTTCCTGTATTTTTGGTAATTGTAGTAGGATATGTTTTGAAAAAAATTGGCTGGATAACACCTGAATTTATAAAGGTCGCAAATAAAATAAATTTTAAAGTTACATTGCCATGCCTTTTGATACAGGATTTAATGAATACAGATTTTAGACAGGAATTTGATGGCAAATATATTTTGTATTGCATGATAGTGACATCACTATGTTTTTTCGCAACATGGACGCTTGCAAAAGCATTCCTAAAAGATAAAAGTCTTGTTCCGGAATTCGTGCAGGGTTCATTTAGGGGAAGTGCGGCAGTGCTTGGAACGGCATTTGTATTAAATATGTATGGTGACACAGGAATGGTTCCGCTTATGATTATTGGGGCAGTTCCGCTTTATAACATATATTCTGTAATAGTGCTTACAATAGAAAGCCCAAGAAGAGAAGAAATTGAAGGCTCACCTGTCAAAAATACAATAAAAGGTATTGCTACAAATCCAATTATTATAGGTATTGTAGTAGGATTGCTACTTTCAATTTTCAGAGTAGATTTCCCACTTATGATAGATAATACTATTGGGAATATAGCAAAAATGGCAACACCTTTAGCTTTGCTTGCGATTGGCGGCTCATTTGAATTTTCAAATGCATTAAAGAAAATGGGACCGGCAGTTACAGGTTCAGCCATAAAACTTGTAATTATGGCTGCTGTATTTTTACCTGTTGCAGTGTGGCTTGGTTACAGAGATGCTAAGTTAATGGCGTTAGTAATAATGTTAGGTTCACCAACAACGCCAAGTTGTTACATAATGGCAAAAAATATGAAGTGTGATGGAACTCTTACAAGCAGTATGGTAGTAATAACTACTATGATGTCAGCATTTACAATAACATTAATTGTTTTTGTATTGCGTACATTAGGATATTTGTAGAAGAAAACACAATGAACAAAGTTTATTTTTATAAAGGTTTCTGATGATTAGCTGCCGACTTAAAGAAGAGGCAATACATATTTTAGGAGGAACAGAATATGAAGAGAATAGAGCAAAAAGTAGAAGATACATGGTGTCTTGAAGATATGTTTGAAAGTGATGATTTCTGGGAGGAGGAATTTGGAAGACTCCAGAGAATGATTTTTCAGTATGAAGATTTTGAAGGCACACTAGGAGAAAGTGCAGACAGTCTTCTTGAATATCTTAAATTCAATGATGAAACAAATTTGCTAATGGAGCGTTTATATGTTTATGCAAATATGAGATATCATCAGGATATGGCAAACAGCATGTATCAGGAATTTGCTGCCAGAGCACAGAAATTAATGGTGGAGATAAGTGGTGCAAGTGCATTTGCTGAACCTGAAATATTAGAAATAACAACAGAAAAAATAAATATATTTTTTAATGAAAATCCTGAACTTGAAACTTATAAGAGATACATTAGTGAAATTTTAAGAGGTAAAAATCATACTCTTGATAAAAAGACAGAGACAATCCTTGCAAAAAGCAGACAGATGGCAAATGCAGCGGAAAATATTTTTTCAATGTACAATGGAGCTGATATTAAATTCCCTTCAATTACAACGGAGGAAGGGGAAGAGATAGAAATTACCCACGGAAATTTTGTGCCATTGTTGGAAAGCACGGACAGAGAAGTGAGAAAAGCAGCATTTGAAGGTGTATATGAAACTTATGGTAAGATGAGAAATACATTGGCTGCTACATTTGCAGCAAATTTGGATCAGGCAAATTTTTATGCACAGGTTAGAAACTTTTCATCAGCAAGAGAAATGTATCTGTATGGAAGCAATATTCCTGAAAGTGTGTATGATAATTTAATAGAAACAGTTCACAAAAATATGGATAAGATGCATAAGTATGTATCTCTTAGAAAAAAGATTTTGGATGTTTCTGAACTTCATATGTATGATTTGTATACTCCGATTGCTAAGGCACCGGATACTAAATATTCATTTGAGGCAGCAAAGGATATCGTGTTAGAAGGCCTGGCTCCTATGGGAGAGGAATATATTAAAGTATTAGAAGAAGGATTTGACAACAGATGGATTGACGTGTATGAAAATGAAGGCAAAAGAAGTGGAGCTTATTCATGGGGTGCTTACGGAATACATCCATATGTTCTTATGAATTATCATGGAACATTAGATCATGTATTTACTTTGGCACATGAAATGGGACATGCTATACATTCTTATTATTCAGACGCAAATCAGCCGTATGTAAATGCCGGCTATAAGATTTTCGTGGCAGAAGTTGCATCAACATGTAACGAATCACTTCTTATACAGCATTTGCTTAAAATTACTGAAGATGAAGAAGAAAAAGCTTATTTGATAAACCATTTTCTTGAACAGTTTAAGGGAACATTATATAGACAGACAATGTTTGCTGAATTTGAAAAAATTGCCCATAGCATGGTACAAAATGGTGAGGGTGTAACAGCAGACAGACTTTGTGAAATATATTACAATCTTAATAAAAAATATTTTGGAGATGACATTGTAATAGACAAAGAAATAGAACTTGAATGGGCCAGAATTCCGCATTTTTACAATCCATTTTACGTATATCAGTATGCAACAGGATTATCTGCAGCAATTGCTCTATCAAAGCGTATAATAGAGGAAGGCAAGCCGGCTGTTGAGGATTATATGAAATTCCTTAAAGGTGGAAGCTCACAGGACCCAATTGAGTTGTTAAAGATAGCGGGCGTTGATATGACAAGTGCTAAACCAATTGAAACTGCTCTAGAGTTGTTTGGTAATTTATTAGATGAACTTCAGAAAATGACAGATTAGGAGATTTATGAACAAAGAAAAATTCAGATTAGACATGCAGGGCGCTATATTTGACCTGGATGGAACTTTATTTGACTCAATGTGGGTATGGAATCAGGTAGATTTAGATTTCTTAGGTAAAAGGGGATTTGAAGTGCCTGACGATTATACAAAAGCAATAGCACATATGGATGCACATCGCACGGCAAGATACACAATAGACCGATTTGGGTTAAGTGAAGATATAGACGACATTGTAAATGAATGGTTTGAAATGGCAAAAGATAAATATGCTTATGATGTAATTTGCAAACAGGGAGCGTATGAATACGTTGAAAAATTGCACAATCAGGGCGTAAAGATAGCCATTGCCACTTCATCAGATAAAGTTTTATTTGAAAAGACATTAGAACGTACAGGCTTAAATAAATTCATAGATGCAGTTGTAATGGTAAAGGAAGTGAACAAAGGCAAATCCCATCCTGATGTGTATTTGGAGGCGGCCAGAAGGCTTGGCACAAATCCATGCGATACGGTTGTGTATGAAGATATACTTGCAGGAATTCTTGGAGCAAAAAAAGGCGGCTTTAAGACAGCAGCAGTATATGAGGAACGCTCAAAGGAAGATGAAAAAGAAATATTAAAAGAATGTGATTATTACATAGATAGTTTTATAAATTTTTTGTAAAATAGAATATGAAACTAATTTAAATAGTTAAAATAATGATTAAGAACAATAGCAATAGTAAAAATAGGAATAGTAAAATAGGAGGTAGAATATGAATCCGGCAGCATTGTTTAAAATAAAAGGAGCTTGGCAGAAGTTTTCAAATAATCACCCAAGATTAGTACCGTTTTTGAATGCAGCAAATGCAAAAGGAATAACACCTGACACTATAATTGAAGTTAAAATTACTTACCCTGACGGACAGGATTTAACTACAAATGTAAAGATAAAACAGGAAGATTTGGATTTGTTTGCACAGATAAGTGAAATGACGAGATAAGAATAAAAAAGTCGAAAAAGTTGAGAAAATTAAAAAATAGTTGACAACAGCTGAGTCTTATAGTATAGTAATTCTTGCATTTAATGCGCGCGAGTGGCTCAGTGGTGGAGCACCTCCTTGCCAAGGAGGGGGTCGCGGGTTCGATCCCCGTCTCGCGCTTTTATTTTTTAGAGGTATCCAATGGATACCTCTTTTGTTGTTTTGTTCCCACGACGTGTATCGAACCCGCGCGGGTTCGATGTCTCGCCTGCCGGCTCGGTCGTTGCTTCTGCTTCGCAGAGGTGTCCGCAGGATGATTTTAGAAAAAATAGAAACCCCTTAAATGCTTTATTTATAGGGGCTATATTTTTTAAAGGCTATAAAAAAACCTAAAATCATACGCGTAATATACAAAATCAAATCATATTAATATCCTCAATTAACAGTTTAATATCCAGATGTACATGGACATCATTTGTTATATTATTGCTTGCATGGCCAAGAATTTTTTGTCTTTCAAGTAAGGAAATTTTGGCTTCTGCAAGAAGGGTTGAACATGTATGACGTCCATCATGTGGAGTGTGATTATATATACCGATAGAAGCTAAGTATTCTTTGTAATATTCTAAAAAAGTAATATATGACATGTGATTCCCATTTATGGCTTTTGAAAGAAACAAGAACCCTTCTGTAGAATTATTAAGAAAAAAAGCAAATAGCTTTGAAGCTGGTCTTAGGACTTGTCAGGATAATTCTTTGATTCGTAAGAATTGGCACATTCTGAGGAGGTGATGTGATGAAGCTCGATACAATCGGCAAGAATATAAGGAAGTTCCGACTTGCGAGGAAATTACGCCAAGAAGATTTGGCTGAGAAAACAGATTTGACAACAAATTATATTGGTATGGTTGAGCGTGGAGAGAAAATTCCGTCACTCGAAACTTTCATAAAGATAGTAAATGCTTTAGGTGTATCATCGGATATGGTTCTTACAGATGTTCTGGAAACGGGATATACAGTCAAGAACTCAATGCTGAATGAGAAGCTTGAAAAACTTGCTCCTGAAGATAGAAACAGAATTTATGAAGTCATAGATACACTTGTGAAGCAGTCAAAGCAAATACTCCCATAAAACACAGAAGTTCGTCCTAATCGACGAGCTTTCTTTTTTTCAGTGATAGACACATACTAATAGACATAGGATGAAGTAGAAGTAAACGACATTTTCAGACAAATAGCAAAAGAAAATGGAACAACCGAAAAAGCAGTAAAAGAGGAAATGCAGTTTGCCATTCGGGAAGCAATGAAAAGTGCTGAACCAGAAGCAATAGCTTTTTGGAAAGCAGTTGCACCAGACGGAAAAGAGCCGCCGATAGAAAAGGTCATAGCAATGATTGCATTGAATGTTAATAATAGAATGTATAATTGAGGTGCTTTGGCCTCTCTTTTTTATTATTCTTTAAAAGAGTCGTATTAGGTGTTTGTAAAAAGTGACACCTTAGTGCCTGAAAGGTTACATTTCTGTCCGAAATCTTGAAATGCCTGAAAATTTAATATATAATGTTAATTGGTTAACTGTAACGAAGAAGAATTATAAGATGAAGAGGTGTTACTGATGAAGATATGCTATAACAAACTTCAAAAACTTATGATTGACAATCAAATGAAAAGACAGGATTTAATGCGTGCAGCCGAAATTACATCATACGCTGCAACGAAGATAAATAAGAATGAGCCAGTATCTCTTGAAGTACTGATGAGGATATGCCAGGTATTTCACTGTGACATCGGAGATATATGCGAAGTTATTTTAGATGAGTAGAAGCACGATAGGGTCATAAGTACAAGATGCGGGAGAACTTACAATGGAATTGATAAATAATACAACAAAAACATTAAGAGATGATTTATCAGTTGAAATCAAGGAGGGAAGCAAGCTGTCAATTGCGGCGGCATGCTTCTCTATTTATGCTTTTCAGGAATTAAAAAAACAACTATCAGACATAGATGAATTACGATTTATATTTACATCTCCGACTTTTATAACAGAAAAAGCAAAAAAGGAAAAGCGAGAATTTTATATTCCACGACTGAATCGAGAGCGTAGTTTGTATGGTACAGAATTTGAAATAAAACTTAGAAACGAACTTACTCAGAAAGCAATAGCAAAGGAATGTGCAGAGTGGATCAAAAAGAAGGTTAGCTTCAAATCTAATATAAGTGATAAGACAATTCAGGGTGACATTGTCGTAGATGATGTTGGCTATACCCCGATTAACAATTTTACAACAATTGAACTTGGCTGCGAAAAGGGTAATGTAATCAGTACAACCATTGTTAAGGACAATTCCTTGGCAAAGACCTTACTTGCAGATTTTAATGAGATTTGGAACGATAATAAGGTATTGCAAGAAGTTACCGATGAGGTAATTGACAGCATTACAGCAGCATATAATGAGAATTCTCCGGACTTTATCTATTTTGTGACATTGTACAATATTTTTAATGAATTTCTGGAAGATGTTTCAGAAGATGTGTTGCCTAATGAAGCAACGGGATTTAAAGATAGCAAAATTTGGAGTATGTTGTACAACTTCCAAAAGGACGCAGCTCTTGCTATCATCAATAAACTTGAAAAATACAACGGATGTATTCTTGCAGACAGTGTAGGTCTTGGTAAAACATTTACGGCACTTGCTGTTATTAAGTATTATGAAAACAGAAATAAATCTGTGCTTGTACTTTGCCCTAAAAAGCTGACGAATAACTGGAATACATATAAAGATAATTATGTCAATAATCCGATTGCTTCTGACCGTTTGAGATACGATGTGCTTTATCATACCGACCTTAACAGAACACACGGAAAATCCAATGGTCTTGACCTCGACAGATTAAATTGGGGTAACTACGACCTTGTCGTTATTGATGAATCACATAACTTCCGTAACGGAGGAAAAATAGTCGAAAATCCAGATGAAAATGATAAGGAAAATAGATATGTAAAACTTCTAAAAAAAGTTATTCGTGCAGGCGTAAAGACAAAAGTGCTTATGCTTTCGGCTACACCAGTAAATAACCGTTTTAATGATTTGAAAAATCAGCTGGCACTTGCATATGAAGGTCATACGGAGTACATAGATGATAAATTAAATACAACACGTTCCATTGACGATATATTTAAAAATGCACAAAGAGCATTTAATACTTGGAGTAAATGGGAGCCTTGCGATAGAACGACAGAAAATTTGCTTAAAATGCTTGATTTTGATTTCTTTGAAGTGTTGGACAGCGTTACGATTGCCCGTTCAAGAAAGCATATTCAGAAGTATTATGATACGTCTGATATAGGTACATTTCCGACAAGGTTAAAACCTATATCACTAAGACCGCATTTGACCGACCTTAAATCAGCAATTACATATAATCAGATATTTGAACAACTTATGCTGCTGACGTTAACTATATATACACCGACACATTTTATTCTTCCGAGTAAGATGGAAAAGTATGCTCAAATATATGAGGACAATAAAGTAAATGTCGGATTTACGCAGGCAAATCGTGAACAGGGTATTCGTAGACTTACTGCAATCAATTTAATGAAGCGTATGGAAAGCTCTGTTTATTCTTTTAATTTAACGCTTACTCGAATTAAGGAGTTGATTGAAAGCACCATTAAGACAATCGAGGAATTTGATAAATATTCTGATACAAGTCTTGAGCTTACTGATATTTCAGATATAAATGAGTTTGACGATGAAGACCAGAATACAGATGACTTATTCTCTTTTGGGAAAAAGGTAAAAATCAGTCTTGCGGATATGGATTATGTATCATGGCGAGATAGCCTGAAAAAAGATCAAGATACACTAGAGCTTCTTACTCTTATGGTTGGGGATATAACGCCGGAACATGATTTGAAACTGCAAGAATTGATGAAGATAATTGACAATAAGTTAAGTCATCCAATAAACGAGGGAAACAAAAAGGTCATTGTATTTACAGCTTTTGCTGATACAGCAAGATACCTTTACGACAATGTAAGTACTTATGTGAAAGAAAAATATGGATTGAATACAGCTATGGTATCCGGTTCAGTTGAGGGACGCACAACTTGTCCAAAATTAAAAAATGACCTGAATACGGTATTGACTTGCTTTTCGCCAATCTCAAAGGACAAAAAACTGTTAATGCCAGATGATAATACAGAAATTGATTTCCTTATTGCTACCGACTGTATTTCAGAAGGTCAGAACTTGCAGGATTGCGACTATCTGATAAATTATGATATACATTGGAATCCGGTTCGTATTATCCAGCGTTTCGGACGTATTGACCGTATCGGAAGTAAAAATAAGGTTATTCAGCTTGTGAACTTTTGGCCTGATGTAACTCTTGATGAGTACATCAATCTAAAAGCAAAAGTTGAAACACGTATGAAGATTGTAGATATGACGGCAACGGGCGACGACAATCTTTTGAGTGATGAAGAAAAGACAGACCTTGAATATAGAAAAGCACAGCTTAGACGATTGCAGGATGAGGTTGTAGATATTGAGGATATGACAACTGGAATATCAATAATGGATTTAGGACTTAATGAGTTCCGACTTGATTTGCTTGACTACATTAAGCATCATCCGGATATAGATAAATCTCCGTTTGGACTTCATGCAGTAGTTAAGTCAACTGATGATACACCGGCAGGGGTAATCTATGTATTGAAAAATCGCTCTAATAGCGTGAATATTGATAATCAGAACAGACTTCACCCATTCTATATGGTGTATATCAGTAATGATGGAGAAGTTATTTGTGACCATTTGTCTCCAAAGGAAATGCTTGATAAAATGCGTTATCTTTGTAAAGGAAAAACAGAAGCGGACACAGAACTTTGTAAACAATTCAATAAAGAAACTCGTGATGGAAGAAATATGTCGCAGTATTCTAATTTGCTTGGAGATGCTATTGCTTCCATTATCGAAGTGAAAGATGAGAGTGATATAGACAGCTTCTTAGGTGGCGGTCAGATTAGTTTCCTGAGTAGTGAGATAAAAGGATTGAATGATTTTGAACTAATATGTTTTTTAGTTGTGAAATAAGAGGAGGACGAAATGCTCGGATTGCCAAAAACAACGGAAATGAGTAAGCAGCTTCCGAAAAAAGCAATTTATACGAAATTTCAAATGAATACAGCAGCAAAAGAAAAAATTGATGCTGATATTTCAAGAATCACGATAGTAAATGAGATTGCTCCCAATAAGGTCAATATTCCTTCCGGAGAGGACGTAAAAAGCTTTTTTGTTTTGCTTGTTTCTCTAAAAAAGAAAGAATATGACGAAAAAACGATAGCAACACTTTCTAAGTTGATACCGCAAAATATTTTATTTGTTCTTGAATATGAGAATGAAAGCAGACTTGCTATTTACCATACAAAGGTAATGCAGACTGCGTGGATGCCGACAGAAGAACAAAAGGTTGAACTTAAAGGGTTAAATCTTAATACTGTCTGGGAGAATATCGTTATTGCTGTCGGCGGAGTGAATATAGAAAAAGGAAATTCGCTTGATGAACAAATAGAGATAAATGAAAAAAAGCAGAAGCTTGAAAAAGAGATTGCAAAACTAGAAAAGCAGGCAAGGGCAGAGAAGCAGCCTAAAAAGAAGTTTGAATTAGTGCAAGCAGAAAAGAGACTTAAAGAGAAGCTTAAATTATTGGAGGGATAAGGATGTCAGTTGACCAGTACCAGAGGACTGTAAATGGGTTAGATAAAGAAATTGCAGACCTTGAAAAAAAGAAAGCTGAAAAAGATAAAGACATAGCATCTTTACAGAGTAAAATTGTTTCGACACAAAAATCTATTAATAAGAATACTTCACAAGGCTCTCTTAATAGTAAGAGAAGACAGATTGCTTCTTGTGAATCAGATATAGCAAAAAAGAGTAAGGATAGTGCAGATCTTGGCAAGAAGATAGCTGAGAAAAGAAAGAAACGCTCAGATGCATACTTGAAACTTCAAAAAGAACAGCAGAATGAACAGAAGAAACAGGACAGGGCAAGTCAGCGTTTGCAGGCATCTTATGAAAATCGTATAGATGAACTTCAACAGCAATTAGCAAAATCTGTTGTACTTCCTCAACAGAATAATAGTGAAAGTGAAGAAGAATATGATGTATTTGTTTCTCATGCATGGGAAGATAAAGAAGATTTTGTCGATGAATTTGTCGATGAGTTGAAAAAGCAGGGACTTAAAGTCTGGTATGATACAAATAAGCTTAAATGGGGCGACTCCATGAGAGAAAAAATTGACAAAGGATTGGCTAAATCTAGATATGGTGTTGTTGTTTTATCTCCTAATTATATTGCAGAACACAAATACTGGACGAAGGCTGAATTGAATGGTTTATTTCAGGTCGAGAGTATCAATGGGAAAGTAATTCTTCCGATATGGCACAATTTGACTAAGAAGCAGGTTGTCGAATACAGCCCGATTATTGCAGACCGTAAGGCAATGACGACTGCTTCAATGACAGCAGAAGAAATAGCAGCTCAATTGAAGGAATTGCTTACGCCTGAAGTTACAGAAAAAACTATATCATAAACCATAAACTGGAGGAAAAAGAAAATGGATAAACTCAAAATGCAGACAGTTAATAAAGCTGATGAAAATTTTAAAAAGTTAGCGGCAATGTTTCCTAATGCTGTTACTGAAACAATTGATAAAACTGGCGAAGTAGTTCGTGCTATTGATAAAGATATACTTATGCAGGAGATTTCTTGTAAAGTTGTTGACGGTAAGGAGGAACGCTATCAGTTTACTTGGCCTGACAAGAAGAAGTCTATTCTTCTTGCCAATGCCCCTATAAATAAGACATTGCGCCCTGTTCGAGATGATGAAACGATTCCGACTGGAGCAGACAGCGAGGGAAAACCATATTGCAGTAGTGGAAGTGTAGATTTTGATAATACTGAAAATCTTTATATCGAGGGCGACAACCTTGAAGTGTTGAAGCTGTTGCAAGAAACTTATCTTGGAAAAATCAAGATGATTTATATTGACCCACCGTATAATACGGGAAATGATTTTGTGTACGAGGATGACTTTGTACAAAGTACAGATGAATATCTTGAAAATAGTGGGCAGTTTGATGATGCGGGAAATCGACTTGTAAAAAACCTTGATAGTAATGGACGTTTTCATACGGATTGGTTGAATATGATTTACTCAAGAATTAAATTAGCGAAAGATCTCTTGGCAGATAACGGAGTCCTTTTCATTAGTATAGATGATGGAGAGGCGGCAAATTTGATGAAACTTTGCAATGATATAATGGGAGAAGTTAATTTTGTGGCGGATTTGATATGGCAGAAAAAATTTTCAAGAGCGAATGATGCAACCTATTTTTCAACAATGCATGACCACATATTATGCTATTGCAAGTCAAATATTGTATTGGATAATAATGGTTGGAAAATTGGTCTTATTCCGCGAGGAGATGAAATCCCGAAAGGATATTCTAATCCGGATAACGACCCACGAGGAGTGTGGACATCAGTTATTCTTTCCGCTAAATCTGGTTCAGAAAGTCTTCTGTATGAGATTGAAACACCAAGTGGACGAAAAGTTGTTCCACCAAGTGGACGATTTTGGAGTTGTAGTAAAGACACGTTTGAAAAATGGAAGGCTGATAATAGAATTTGGTTTGGTACAAATGGCGATGGGGCACCTCGAAAGAAAACTTTTTTGTCAGAGGTACAACAAGGATTACGCCCTAATACAATTTTATTTCAGGATGAGGTTGGAAATAATCAGGAGGCAAAACAAGAAACAAAGGCACTTTTCAATGGTCTGGGTATTTTTGATGGTCCAAAGCCGGTTCGTCTTTTGAAATACTTATTTAGAATTGCGAATGTAGATACCAGTGATATTATTCTTGATTTCTTCTCAGGTTCAGCTACAGTTGCTCATGCAGTTATGGAACTTAATGCTGAGGACAGCGGACAGCGTAAGTTCATTCTGGTTCAGTTACCAGAAGAAACAGACGAAAAGAGTGAAGCGTATAAAGCAGGATATAAGAATATTTGTGAAATCGGTAAAGAACGTATCCGCAGAGCTGCAAAGAAAATTGCAGAGGAAAATCCAGAAGCAAAATTCGACGGTGGTTTTCGAGTGCTGAAATGCGATACCTCTAATATGAAAAATGTATATTATAATCCAGCAGAGTATGAGCCATCATTGTTTACAAGCCTTGAGGATAATATCAAAGAGGATAGAACATCAGAAGATTTACTGTTCCAAGTTATGCTTGACTTAGGTGTACTTCTTTCAAGCAAAATCAAGGAAACTACTATAGCCGGAAAGAAAGTATTCAATGTTGAGGATAATTATTTGATAGCTTGCTTTGATGACAATGTAACTGAAGAAGTGATTACAGAGATTGCAAAGCAGAAACCATATTATTTTGTCATGCGTGACAGCTCTATGGCAAATGATAGTGTCGCAACTAACTTTGAACAGATTTTTGCTGCATACAGCCCTGACACAGTAAGGAAGGTGCTGTAATGAGAGAGCAAATCAACATATTAAAGTATGGTTTTTTGCTTTTCCTTGTTGTGGCAGGAGTTGTATCCGTATTTTACCAAGATGAAAATTATGTAAATGCGATTAACAGCTTATCTATTCCTATTTTTTCATTTTCTTTGAGTATAATATTTGTTAAGACAAATAAATATGCACGTGAGACGGTATTGAAAAGAATACAGAGTCAAGAAAAAATAATGAATGAACAATCACAGAAAATAAGCCCAAAAAGCGAACGGATAAAGAAAATAGATAGTAATGAGGAAATTAACGAGTTATATAAAGAATCTTTAATTTCAGCGGAAGAATTTAAATTCTTGTGCAAATACTTTTTTACTATTGACCTTTTTACAAAGATTTTTAATACATTCGCAATGTTAAGTTTTGCGTGGTGTTTACTTTCACTCGTAGGATTATTTGACATAAATTCAAATTTTGTATGGGTAAATATATTCTCTCTTGCAATTGTATTTTTTGATTTCTTTGTATTGGATGATTTATTGGTCAAACTGTTTCCAAAGAAATTTGACAAACTTCATGACCAGGCTGTGAATAAAATTGCACAGGAGGAAAAGTTAGATGAAATTTAATTTTAAGATACAACAATACCAAACGGACGCCGTTGACGCTGTTGTTAAAGTTTTTAATGGACAAGGCTTTCACGATAAAATCAGCTATATTCGTGATAAAGGAAAAGTAAAAAAAGAATATGGCATTGACGGAGAAGTTATCTCTCTAGGTAATCAGATATCTTTTCAGACTGTCGGTACGCAGCTTGAGTATGATGATATAGATGAATTATCTGATACAGGATACAAGAATGAACTGGTGGAGCTTTCAGATGAACGGCTTCTGAATAATATTCAGAGCTTACAGAGACAGAACAATATTAAGCTTTCAAATTCTCTTGTAAAAGATTTGGGAAGATGCAGCCTTGATATTGAAATGGAAACGGGTACCGGTAAGACATATGTATATATCAAGACGATGTTTGAACTGAATAAAAAGTACGGATGGAGCAAGTTTATCGTGGTTGTTCCGAGTATTGCTATCCGTGAGGGTGTAAAAAAGTCCTTTGAGATTACAGCCGACCATTTTATGGAACATTATGGCAAAAAGGCTCGTTTCTTCAGTTATAACAGTTCAAACCTGAATCAGCTTGATAACTTTTCAAGTAGTTCCGGCATCAATGTAATGATTATCAATACGCAGGCTTTCGCTTCTTCTCTTAAAGAGGATGGACGCAGTAAGGAAGCTCGTATTATTTATTCAAAGCGTGATGAGTTTGGTTCTCGTCGTCCGATTGATGTAATTAAAGCAAATAGACCGATTATTATTCTTGATGAACCGCAGAAGATGGGTGGAGAAGTAACACAAAAAGCATTGAAAAACTTTAATCCGCTTTTTAGCCTTAATTATTCTGCTACACATGCAAAGCACCATAATCTTATTTATGTTCTTGATGCTTTAGACGCATTTAATAAGAAATTGGTCAAGAAGATTGAAGTTAAAGGATTTGAGGTTAAGAATTTCAGAGGTACAGACAGTTATTTGTACCTTGAACAGATTGTGCTTTCAAGTAAGAAACCGCCTATGGCAAAAATTGAACTTGAAATTGGATATAATAAATCCATTAACCGTGAATCCCGTATCCTTGGTGTGGGCGATGATTTATATTATGTTTCACAAGAGATGGAACAGTACAAAGGATATACCATCTCTGAAATTGACCCACTTCGTGGAACAGTAACTTTTACAAACGGAGAAGTTATAAGTACGGGAGATATTGTTGGCGACATATCCGAAAAAGATATGCGTCGCATTCAGATAAGGAAAACAATTCTTTCTCATTTTGAGAAGGAAGAAAAACTCTTTGATAAAGGAATTAAATGTCTGTCATTGTTCTTCATTGATGAAGTTGCAAAGTATCGCCAGTACGATGAAAACGGGGATGAAGTTCTTGGCGAATACGGCAAGATGTTTGAGCAGGAGTACATTAACGTGCTTAATGAATATGTAACATTGCTTGATACTCCGTACCAGAGATATTTGAAATCAACTTGCAGTGCTGTAGAAGAAGTACATAAAGGCTATTTCAGTATTGATAAAAAAGGACACGCTATCGACAGTAAAGTAAAGCGTGGCAGTGAGTTTTCCGATGATATTTCGGCGTATGACCTGATATTAAAGAACAAGGAAAGATTGCTTTCTTTTGATGAGCCTACAAGATTTATATTCTCTCACTCGGCATTGCGTGAAGGCTGGGATAATCCGAATGTATTTCAGATTTGTACGCTTAAACATTCCGACAGTAATACTGCAAAACGTCAAGAGGTAGGTCGTGGACTCCGTTTGTGTGTGAACCAGAATGGTAATCGAATGGATGTTGAAAGCTGTGGAGAAACAGTACACGATATTAACGTGTTGACAGTTGTTGCAAGTGAAAGTTACAAGACATTTGTTACAGATTTACAGTCTGATATTAAGACTGTACTTTATGACAGACCGACTGTTGCAACAAGTGAATTCTTTAAGGGCAAGTATATTAAAGTGGATGATGTTCCTACACTTATAGATGACGAAACTGCAAATGCTATTGAATTTTATCTTATTCAGAATGGCTATGTAGATATGAAGCGTAAAGTAACGGATAAATACCGTCAGGAAATTAAGAGTGGAACTGTCGCAGAACTGCCGGATGAGCTTAAACCAATGGCAGAGGGTATCCATATGCTTATTCAATCTGTATATGATGATAGTATTCTTCAGGATATGTTTACAGATGGTCATGAAACAAAAGTTAAGGATAATCCGCTTAATGATAATTTTGCCAAGAAAGAATTTCAGGCGTTATGGCGAGAAATTAACCACAAGTATGCTTATACAGTTGAGTTCGATAGCGACGAGCTGATTAAGAAAGCAATCGCTAATATTGACGAAAAACTTTTTGTTTCCGAACTTCAGTATACAACAACCATTGGTCGCCAAAAAGCAGAAATGAATGAGTATGAGGTCGAGCGTGGAGCTTCCTTTACTGGAGAAAAGACAAGGACACAAACTCTTAAACACGCAGAAACAAGTCAGATTAAGTATGACCTTATCGGCAAAATAGCAGAGGGAACGACGCTTACCCGAAAAACCGTGTCAGCAATCCTGCAAGGAATCAGAGCTGATAAGCTATATATGTTCAAGAACAATCCGGAAGAATTTATTACAAAGGTTATCAGGCTTATCAACGAGCAGAAAGCTACAATGATTGTGGAACATATTTCTTATGATACGATTGAGGGAGAATACGATAGCACAATCTTCACAGCCGAAAAGAACACGCAAAGTTTTGATAAGGCATTCCTTGCAAAGAAAGCCATTCAGGATTATGTATTTATGGATGGTTCGGCAGAACAGAGTATTGAGAGAAGATTTGCTGAAGATTTGGATGCAGCAGAAGAAGTATGTGTATATGCAAAACTTCCAAGAACCTTCCAAATTCCTACTCCGGTAGGCAATTACTCCCCTGACTGGGCAATCGCTTTTTATGAGGGAACTGTTAAGCACATTTTCTTTGTCGCTGAAACTAAAGGAACAATGGAAACACTTAATCTTAGACCAATAGAGCAAGCGAAGATATCTTGTGCTAAAAAGTTGTTTAATGAAATGTCGAATAGCAAAGTGGTTTACCACGATGTTGATAGTTATCAGAGTTTGTTAAACATTATGAACTCTATTTAAAAAAGACAATTCGCAGAATTTACAAGGTCTGTTATGAAACTAAAATAACAGACCGAAAAGAGGTATGAATATGGGCGAGATTGTAAAAATGGATAATGGAAAAGATAATGAGATAATGGCAATGATGAACGATGCATCGCTATGTCCGCTGTTAGAGGAAACAAAAGTTGGTGTTTCTAATTACACAAAATTACCAGTAACAAGATTGGCAGCTATGGGAACAGCGTTTCAACCATTGACAACTGCTGTGCAAACCGCAGTAACCGGAGCTGGTGGAAGTGGACTGTACTATGTTAATACAGCCGGAAAAACAATGTTTCAGATGAAGGAAACGGGTAATTTTATCGGTTCTCTGAAAACATCAGCAGGTTTGGTTGGCGGAGGACAGGCTCAGATGATGCCGCTTGCTTTTGACCCGACAATGCTTTTTATGGCGGCTGCACTTGCGAATATTGATAAAAAACTGGATTCTATAAAAGAAATGCAGCAGGAAATGATGGATTTTCTTATTCAGAAGGAAAAGGCTGAATTAAAAGGAAATCTTACATTTCTGTATGACGTGTTCAATAATTACAAGTATAACTGGAATAATGAAATGTATAAGAATAGCAATCATACAATGGTGCTTGCTATAAAAAAAGAAGCAGAAGCAAAGATAGTATTTTACCGTGAACAGATAATTGCCAAAGTAAATAAGAAATCTTTGATTCATAGTGACCAGACGGTAAATAAGCAGTTGCAGGCGGTACAAGACCAATTTAAAGATTACCAGCTTGCATTATATACACTTGCATTCTCCTCATTCCTGGATGTAATGCTTGTGGGAAATTATGACAAAGAGTATTTGTCCGGTATTTCAGAAAAATTGGATGATTATTCGATGAAATACAGAGAACTTTATACGCAGTGCTATGAAGAAATATCTGGATATTCTTCCACTTCCATACAATCCTCTTTGCTGAAAGGATTATCAAAGACAACGAAAGCAGTCGGCAAGATTGTAGAGCGGATACCAGTTGTTGGGGATACGCAGGCTGATGAAACGCTCATTGCAGCCGGGGAAAAGCTTAGCAACATAGGAACAGAAAAAATCCGCAAACAGATGCGGCAGTTGATTGAACGACAGAGTAACTTTGTCCGTCCGTTTATTGATAATATTGATACTGTAAATCGGCTGAATAATAATCCGGTGCAGTTATTAGTAGACAAGGACAATCTTTATATTGCAACGATAGCATAATTTGTTCAAGGGAATTTTAGAAGGAAACATAGAATGAGGGCATGTAATCTATGTCGAATCGTTCTATGTTTACAAGGAAGTTTTTGAGCAGGCAGAAAATTTCAAGAAGTATGCGAATTAAGAACTGATTGTAGCAGGAAAAATTTTCAGAAGATAGAACTTAGAAGAGGAAGGAATTGAGTTATGTCAAAATTAAATGTTGACCAAAAAACAATAAAAGATTTATTTCAGAGTAAAAAATCGGACTTTTTAATACCAGATTATCAAAGACCTTATGCTTGGGGCGAAGCTGAATGCAGAACGCTTTGGGACGATATATTTTCATTTGCTATTCCCGATGAAGGAAAGACAGAATTTGATAGTAATAGCGAGTATTTCCTCGGTCCGATTGTAACTTTCAGAAATGAGGATAAATTAGAGGTTATTGATGGACAGCAGAGATTGACAACTCTTATGCTGCTTTTAAGAGCGTTCTATTCTAAGTTCGGTCATATGCAGGACAAGGCTTCTATATCAACAAAGCAGAACATTGAAAAGTGTTTATGGAAAACTGATGAATTTGGCGAGCCTGATATGTCACAGCTCAAGATAGACTCTGAGGTTGCTACTGATAATGACAAGGAAGAATTTCTTGAAATATTAAGAACAGGAATTGTCAATAAAGAAATGAAAAGCAAATACGCTTGCAACTTCAGATTCTTCCAGAATAATATTGATGAATTTTTGTCCAAATACCCTACTTACTTTGCTTATTTACCTACCCGTATTATGAATAACTGTATTCTCCTTCCGATTGAAGCTGAGTCGCAGGATACAGCGTTGCGTATTTTTTCAACGCTTAATGATAGAGGAAAGCCGCTGTCTGATGCGGATATTTTTAAGGCACAGTTTTATAAGCATTTTTCTAAATTGGGTAAAAAAGAAGAATTTATTGCTCAATGGAAAAAGCTCGAAGAACTTTGTGAGAGAATATTCCATCCGATTTCTGGTACACCGATGGACGAATTGTTTACACGATATATGTATTTTGTCCGTGCAAAAATGGGGATTGTATCATCTACAACAGAAGCTTTAAGAAAGTTTTATGAGAAAAATTCTTATGCCCTTTTGAAAGACACTAATACATTAACGGAATTGATTGTATTGGCTGAATTTTGGGAAGATGTTTCCAATCAAGATACCGAAAGATTTTCAAATAGAGTTTTGAAGCAATTTTTTGTATTGAACTATGCTCCGAACGGAATGTGGACATATTTTGTATCCGTATATTTTATGCAAAATAAAGATGATGAAGGTTTGCTTGATGATGAGAAGTTCTATACATTCTTGCAAAAGATAACTGGATTTATATGGACGTATGCTATTACAAATCCGGGTGTAAATGCACTTAGAACACCAGTGTATGCTGAGATGGTAAATATCGTAAATGATAAGCCTGTTGAATTTTCAAAATATAAGTTCGATGCAGATACTATAAGAAGTATGTTTGATAATTTCAGCTTCAATAATGCACGTCCAATTACAAAAGCAATGATAGCTTGGTGGGCATATCAGAATGATAAACAGCCATTACTTTCACTTGAAACTACTTTTGAGATTGAACATATTTATGCTCGGAATAGAAACGAGAAAGAAAATTCATTAACAGATGCTCGAAATGTAGAGTCATTGGGCAATAAAGCATTACTTGAGAAAAGAATCAACATTCGTGCTTCTGATTATCGTTTTACGGATAAGAAGAAGTATTATGAGGGATTTACAAACAGTAAAGGTCAGATAAAAGAGGGAACAGGTGTTGTTGAACTTCTTGACCTGACGGCTACATCGGCTGATTTTACTGAGAAAGATATTATTGACCGATATAAAAAGATGATTGATTGCTTTATCAATTACTTGCAGAAAAACAGTTTGATTAAATAGTATTTTAGAAAGGTCGGGCTATGGAAACAAAGCCAAGGATTTTATACCTACAAAAGATTTTACTGGAAAGAACCGATGAAGAAAATCCTCTTTCCACAACACAGTTAATCAATATATTGAATGATGAATACGGGATATCTGCACATAGAACTACTGTTACGAAAGACATTGCTGCACTTCAGGAGTTTGGCATGGACATTGTTACTATCCATTCTACTCAGAGCAAATACTTTGTAGCCAGTCGTAAGTTTGAATTGCCAGAACTGAAATTGCTGATAGACGCAGTGGAGTCATCGAAGTTCATTACCAAGAAAAAAAGCGAAACTTTGATTGAGAAGATACATACGATGACCAGTCCGGGGCAGGTGGCAAAGCTGAAGCGTAATAACTATGTGGTCAATCGCATTAAGCCCGATAATGAGCAGATATATTATATCATCGACGCTATAAATGACGCCATCAACGCAGGCAAGCAGATTTCTTTCCAGTATTACGATTATACCGGATTAAAGAAAAAGGTTCTGAAGAATAAAGGCGAAGTGTATAAGCTCAGTCCGTATAAACTTCTCTGGTGTGGGGACTATTATTATGTTCTCGGATATTCAGAGAAGAAAAGCAAGGTTATCAATTTCAGGGTAGACCGTATTGCTTCCAAGCCGGAGATATTGGATAAAGTTATTATTCCTATGCCGGATGATTTTGATTTTGAGAATTACACAAAGGAAGTATTCTTTATGTTCTCAGGCGAAAAAGTCCTTGTGGATTTACGGTGTGATAACAGCCTGATGAAAACAATGGTTGACCGTTTCGGAGAAGATGTGACAACCCTTGCGTATGATATGACGTCTTTTAGAGTACAGACCGAAGTATCAGCCAGTCAAACCTTTTTCGGTTGGGTGTTTGGCTTTAATGGCAAGGTACAGATACTTGCACCGGAAAGTGTAAAAGAACAGTACAGACAGATGATTGCACAAGCCGATCAGGATATGCAGGAAAGCGACACTTGAATATGATTTTTCGCAGGAGTAAGATTTTAGTTATAAAGGGCTTTCAATGGACGGGATTATCCATCATCTTGCAGTATTCATTTCAGGATTATGGCAAATCCATATTTTCGGAGAAGGCAATACGAGGACAACTGCGGTGTTCTTTATTAAATATTTGAGGACACTTGGTTTCTCTGTAACCAATGATATTTTTGCAGAAAATGCGTGGTATTTTCGAAATGCACTCGTTCGTGCAAACTATACGAACCTGCAAAAAGGTATTCACGAAACAACAGAATATTTGGAAGCGTTTCTCAGAAACTTGCTTTTGAACGAGAAAAATGAACTTCATAATCGAAATCTTCATATAAGTGGACTTTTGAATGAAGAAAAAGTGGACATTGGAAATGCAAAAGTGGACATTGAAAATAAAAAAGTGGACATTCAAGACGAAAAGGTGAATATTGAAAATATACTTTCCGAAAAAAGCAGCGATTTCTCGATAAAAACGACAGTTCATATCCATAGACTTTTTGATAGGTTTGGTTTTGATGAAGTTTTTGGAAGAAGTGCAGTTATGGAACTTCTTGAGATGAAAAGTTCAGGTGCTTCAAAACTTATTTCCAATTTGGTGCAGGCGGATATTATTGAACCGGTATCTGGTTATGGAAAAGGAAGATATAAATTTAAGAAGTAAATTAGAGAATTCTAAGGAGTGATGATTACTGATGACATCTTAAAAGATATTAGTGGGGCACTATCGAAAAAAATAAAAAAGGACTTTACAAAATATAAAGAGTATAGTATATTATTTCTTGCGTGTGACGCACACGTAAGATTTGCGCGAGTGGCTCAGTGGTGGAGCACCTCCTTGCCAAGGAGGGGGTCGCGGGTTCGATCCCCGTCTCGCGCTTTTATTTTTTAGAGGTATCCAATGGATACCTCTTTTGTTATTTTGTTCCGCGACGTGTATCGAACCCGCGCGGGTTCGATGTCTCGCCTGCCGGCTCGGTCGTTGCTTCTGCTTCGCAGAGTCATCCACCGGATGACCGCAACCCGTCTCGCGCTTTTTTTTACATTTTTAGGAGTTTTTTGTGTTTGTACATATATATGGAAAATCTTAAAATTAAAACACTTTCCTAAAAAATTAATCCCATATATAAAATTAGGATACTAACAAATAACTCTTTAAAAGTGTATAATTGCAATGAATATTTAATCAAATGAAAGAGAGGTTAAGAAATGAAAGGGTTAAAGAAATTTGGTGCAATTATTTGTGCCATTGCAATGATAGTATCTTCGATTACATACTATCCAACAAGCAATGTAAGTGCAGCAACAGCATTACCTAAGAATGTAATAGGACTTGTTGCTAATAGCAAAAGTGGTTCGGATACAATTGAAAATGCAATTATGTTTGCATGGGCAGGAGCCGATGACCCAGCAAATGTAGCTGGATATGATCCAACAGTTACATCAACAGTTATTTATATTTACAAGGATGGAAAGCAAGTTACAAAGATTGGCAATGCTACAAAAGGCGGTGTAGTAGGTGGACTTTCAGCAGGTTCATATACAGCAAAGGCCGCAAATGTAAACAGCATGGGAGAAGGAGAATTATCAGAAACAGTTAGTTTTACAGTAACAGGAGCAACTCTTAATTACACATATCCTGTTAATTGCATAGGTCCAAAAACACCGGCGGGATTAAGTTATATTACAGGAAATCCGGAAGTTCCTGCTGACAATCCGGCGCAGGCAGACAATAAATTAGGTGTTGCATGGGCAGCATCATCAAACGCAAGTATTCCATCAGCAGATTCATCAGTTGTAGGATACAATTTATATTTATTTGATGCAAAGACAGGTACACCTTACAGACGTGTATATGTAGACGGAATTACCAAGTCAAATGTTATATTGGAAAGTGTATCGGCAGGTGAATATCTGGCATATTTATCAGCAGTGGATGCAGAAGGCAGAGAGTCAGCTTTGGCGGCAACATCATTTGGTCAGTCATCAAAGGTTACTGTTAAAGGTCAGGTTATAGATAATGCACAGTCATTTGACAAACCAAATCAGCCAAATTTACCACTTGGACTTTCAATTTTAACAGAAGGTATAGACTATGGATTTACTATTGCATGGTCTGATGTGGCAGATTTAACAGGTCAGAGATTGAATCTTTTTGTAGATGGTGTTTGTATCAAGGTAGGAATCAATGGAAAAGTGGCAAGTTACTATGAAAACAGACTTGCGACAGGTACATATGAAGTAGAAGTAAGATCACAGTATACAAGTAACAATGTAGAATCATTTGGATTAAAGAAAACTGTGTCAATTAAGGCAGACCCTGGACTCTCAGGAAAAACACCTGAAGAACTTGCAGATCCTGCATATTCAAAATACGAGGAACCAACTACAAATCCAACAACTACTGCAGAAAATGAAACAACACCAGTAGTTGAGACAACTCCATCAGTTGAGACAACACCATCAGTTGAGACAACACCATCAGTTGAGACAACACCTGAAATAGAAACTACAACTGCAGCGACAGAAACAACTACAGTTGCAACAGCAGAGACAACCACACCAGTGGCAGTAGAAACAACTACACCTGCAGTAGTAGAGACAACATCAGCAGTAAAAACTACAAAGCCACAGGAGTCAAATACAAATGCACAAACAACAACTAAAAAACAACCAAGTCAGACTACAGAAAAATCATCTGTAAAGGTTGGAAAGGCAGTTGTTAAAAAAGCAATTAAAAAGAAAAATGCTAAGAAAATAAGTCTTACATTGAAGAGCGTTAAAGGCGCAACTAAGTACAAAGTACAGATTGCAAAAGATAAGAAGTTTAAAAAGACAATAGTGACAAAAACAACTAAGAAATTGACATATAGTGTATCAAATAGCAAGTTTATAAAGGCTAAAAAATTGTATGCAAGAGCAAAAGCCATTGTTGTCAAAGGAGGGGAAACTTATCAGGGCAAATGGTCAAAGCCAAAGCAGGTTGAGATAAAAAAATAAAATTATAAACAGTTAAAAATAGAAGGGAAAGCCAAAATCCGGTTTTCTCTTCTTTTTTTAATGCTTGGAAATAGACAAACAGCCATATGACAAAACGTTACCTCAAGGATTGGGCTTATTCAAAAATTATAGACTATCAATTAACCTCTAAAGCCTTTGGCAGTATGGCATTGATATTACGAGAAATTTTTGATTTGGCTTCTGATGAAGAATTTAACATTATTGACAGAAATATTAAATATCGGTCTGTTCATAAGATAAGAAAAACTGTATGTTCTACTCTGATTGATTCAGGTATCAATATTAACACAGTTCGTGAAATCATGGTACACTCCGACGAAGAAACAACTTTAAGAAATTATACATTTGACACTAATGAAGCGTCAGACACCGATAAAGCAGTCATTAAAGCCTTATCTATTTAGCTAACAGTAACTACAAGGTAACTTAAAAGTAATTAAAAGTAACCTTATTTATCGGGATAAATTGCCAGAACCCCTTTATTTATGGGGGCTCTGAACAATTCACTTTAGGGTTCGATGTCTCGCCTACCGGCTCGGTCGTTGCTTCTGCTTCGCAGAGTCATCCACCGGATGACCGCAACCCGTCTCGCGTTAAAAATCGTTTTGAGTTTAAATTAGATTTGTATATGTATATTTATGCCTTTGATTGATATATTTTATTTACAATGCATTAGCAAATTTTTGACCATTATTATCCATATTGCAACCGATTACAAAGTCAATGATTTCCTGCAATTGTTGTGCCATAAATTCTTTTGTATAAGATTCCATATAACCTATTGCACGGTCATTGTATTTGGCACGTTCAGTCTCTGATGCAAGAATTTCCTGATGATATTCATACATGCTTTTCATTTGTTCTTTTAATTCATCTAAATATTTTTTTGCCTCATCGATATTGTCTAATCGAATTTCTGCAAAAATAATAAACTTATAAATATCTCTCATAAAGCCTCGACAATATGATTTCATTTCTTTTTTCTGGCAAAAAGTTTCCATTAATGAAAGAGAATATTTGCCATGCTCAACAGCTTTCTTAGGATTTCCCCAAGCAAAACTTTGTACTGCATATAAATTCTCTTTGTTAATTGCTCTGACAAAATTTTGAAGATTAACAGTTAAAACTTTACTCATTTCTTCAAATCCATTTTCAAATAAAGTAATTTGAGCTAGTATGCTTTCCTGCAGACGATTCGATTTTATTGTTGGAAGCTGTTCGATATGCTCCCTGGCATATGCATAATTTCCATCATGAATATAAATCCAGGCGAGTGCGAAATGAGCTCTTTCATTCCATTCTCTATCATCTGTAAATCTTATTGCATTTGAACCATATTTAATTGCAAGTTCCCTAAATTCAGACCATTTATCTTCCGCAAAATGATTATAGTGAACAAAACGGCTTAAATTTGCAACCTGCTCTACGAAATAAACTGAATAAATATAATTATCAGGATCTTCGTAGACTTTCTTTAACATGAACTGGCATTTTGTCAATGCAGCTTCCTCGTTGCTTTCTGCATCTGCTTCAATTTTTTCGATGTTTCTCTTAAGATTAATATAGATTTGACTGTCATATTTTTCTTCATTAATGCCAAAAAGTGAGTCCGTAGAAACACGAAGAGTTTTTGCAAGTGGTACAACTAAAGAAATATCCGGCATTCCGGTTCCGTTTTCCCATCTGCTTACCGCCTGTGGTGTTACTCCTACATGCATAGCAAGTTCTTCTTGTGTTAAACCTAATTGTTTACGTATTTTTTTTATATTATTTCCTATTGATTCCATAAAATTTTTAGCCAATAATCTGGCATCCTCCTAATTGATTATCGGTACCGTGATTAAAATATATCATTGAACATTTGACTACACAAACAATGCTCTATTACATGAATTCAATTTTGCGTTGAGTTAAAAAGAGCAGGGGTGTTGTTAAAAAAGTATAACATAGCTTGTTATTAATTTAGCAAAATCTTTAGAATAGTTAAATTATTAATACTGAATGAAAGATAGTAAAAGGTGTGACTATATTGACGGTGTATAGCACAAACACGCTTCAAGCGATGAAAGTGTAATATATAAGTCAAAATACTACCACCATGGCGCAAAACCAGTTAAATAAACACTCAACATATAAAATAGTGTACTAAAAATAAAAAATGAGAACTTTAATTATTCGGTGAAAAAAAGTATTATAATTAATATAAAATTGAAAGGGAGCAGATTATTTATCTGTTCGGATATAGATTTTCCATCAAGGAAAATCAGGAGAGGGTTTAAATATTATATAGTGTAACGGGAGGTAAAAGGGAGCAGTAGTTGCTCTCTTTTATTGTATAAAGTGATAATTTAATTTAAGTATTTTTGTATAGTCATACAAAGTCGTGTAAAGTTGGTGTGATTTTATGGAAATCAAAAATGTAATCTGATATAATAGCAACTAACGGCGACGTCGGTAAGAACGGCTAGTCATGTAACGATTTAGATATATGAAGGTATTGGTTAATTAACCATTATATATCATAAAATAAAAGACGCAAAGGAGACAGAATAATGGGCGAATTAGTTTTTAGAGGCATTCAGGTAAATGAAATCGACATGTCAAATGAATTACAGGGACAGGTAAAGTTAGATATTGAACAGAGAGCATCTTTCAATGTTAAATATACACAGGATATGAAACATTGTATCGCAACTTGTGTAGTAGATATGATGAATAAGAATGCACCAAATGATTTTAATTTCAAAATAAGCGTAAGAGCAAGCTTTGATATTGAAGGAGAAATGGAAAAGAAAGAAGTACATAAGAAAGCATACGATGAAATGTATCCACATATGAGAGCATTAACAATGTCAGTACTGACAACAGCAGGTATGCCACCTATTGTAATTCCAAAGATTAAGATGGATGAAAACAACATCAAAGTTGAATTAGGAAACAAAAAAGAAGAAGAGAAGTTCTATAGCTAAAGTAAAATATAACAATATAATAATAAAGTGAGAAGAAAAATTTCTTAATTATAATTAAATATAACAGTAAAAAAATAAGAAAGGATTTTCTTCAATTGCAATTAAATATAATGATAAAAAAGGGATAAAAACATTTTTATCCTTTTTTTATTGGTTAAATAGTAAAAATAGGAGAAAAAGCTTCAAAAATTTACAAAAACGACCTAAAAAATGTGCATTATGTATAAAGAAATAGATGAAACATAGAAAAAATTCACAAAAAAAATAATATTTTTAAAGAATATTGCAAAAAACGTTTTTAATTATTAAACTAAAGAAGTATTAGATTTTTAGGTAATATAATAATCTAAACCCTTTCAATTTTATGGCATCTTAGAGGCATCTAAGATGCCATTTCCTGTTTCTGATGTAGAATCAATTTGAAAAAAGTGTTTATTCTATAAAAAAGATTCCCATAGTGCTATTAGTAAAAATAAAAAACTCACCATAATAGTACTTGATAGAATCAAAAAAGTTCACCATAATAGTACTTGGTAAAATCGAAAAAGCTCACCATAATAGTACTTGATAAAATCAAAAAAGTTCACCATAATAATATTTAGTAAAATTAAACAAAAATAAAGTAAATAATTAGAGCGACTATCTTATGCTATTCCTATTGACTAATAAAGAATAGAAGTGGTAAAATAATTTGAAAATCGGGTTTTTTGTAACGATTTTTTTTAGGAAAGAAAATTCTATATTTTACAATAAAGATAATATGTTAGAAAGAGGTTGTAATCATTATGAAGAAATTAATTCTGGTAACATCACCACCAGCATGTGGTAAGACATTTGTAACAAGAAAATTAGCTAAGGCAATGCCTAATTGTGTATATCTTGATAAGGATACATTAATTGTATTATCAAAACAGATATTTGTAGTTGCTAATCAAGAATATAACAGAAGTTCAGATTTCTTTGAAGAAAATATTAGAGATTATGAATATGATGCAATAATGGAAGTTGCATATGAAGCATTAGAGTACAATGATACAGTATTTATCAATGCTCCATTTACAAGAGAAGTAAGACAGCCTGAATATATGGAAAACTTAAGACAGCAGTTATTAAAACGTGGTGCTGAATTAGTTGTTGTTTGGGTTAAATGTGACGTAGAAGTTTGTCGTCAGAGAATGATTCAGAGAGATTCAGACAGAGATACATGGAAATTAGAGCATTGGGATGAATATGTTAAGAAACTTGATTTCTCAATCCCACAGGGAATTAAGAATTTATTTGAATTTGACAATTCATCTGATAACTCATTTAAGGAATCATTAAAGAATGCAGTAGATTATTTCAATAATTTATAATTGCAGAATATTAAGAATTAGAAAAGATAAAAAGGATGTTATTACATAGATAGCTTTTAGCTTAGAGTGTAATGACATCTTTTTTGACGTAAAATATGATAAATAAAGGAATAGAAAAATCTTTAACCTGTCATACGAATCAATAGACAACCTATAAAAAATAAACTATAATAAAAATAGTGTGTAAAAAGAGATACTTAAATCGAGGAGAAAGAAAATGTCAAAGGTTAGAACAAGATTTGCACCAAGCCCAACAGGCAGAATGCATGTAGGAAATTTAAGAACAGCATTGTATGAATTTTTAATCGCAAAACATGAAGGTGGCGATTTTATTTTAAGAATTGAGGATACAGACCGTGAACGTTATGTTGAAGGTGCTGTAGACATCATTTATAGAACATTGGAATCTACAGGTCTTATACACGATGAAGGACCTGATAAAGATAAGGGTTATGGTCCTTATATTCAGAGTGAGCGTCAGGCATCAGGAATTTATCTTAAGTATGCTAAGCAGCTTATTGAGCAGGGAGATGCATATTATTGTTTCTGTGACAAGGAAAGACTTGAATCTTTAAAGACAAAGGTAGAAGAAGGTGCTGATAAGGAAATTACAGTTTATGACAAGCATTGCCTTTCATTATCAAAAGAAGAAGTAGAGGCTAATCTTGCAGCAGGAAAGCCATATGTTATCAGATTCAATATGCCAACAGAAGGAACAACAACTTTTGTTGATGAAATTTATGGTGAAATAACAGTTGAAAATAAGGAATTAGATGACATAATTTTAATTAAGTCTGACGGATATCCAACATATAACTTTGCAAATGTAATTGATGATCATCTTCAGGAGATTACACATGTAGTAAGAGGAAATGAATATATTTCATCATCACCAAAGTATCAGAGAATATATGATGCATTTGGATGGGAATCACCAAAGTACGTTCATTTGCCATTAATTACAGATGAAAATCACAAGAAGTTAAGCAAGAGAAGCGGACATTCTTCATATGAAGATTTACTTGAGCAGGGATTTGTTTCAGAGGCAATTGTTAATTATATAGCACTTCTTGGATGGAGCCCTGAAGATAACAAGGAAATCTTTACATTAGATGAATTGATTAAAGAATTCGATTATCATAAGGTAAATAAATCACCATCTGTATTTGACATTGTTAAATTAAAATGGATGAACGGTGAATATATTAAGGCGATGGATAATGACAAGTATTATGAACTTGCAATGCCATATATAAAGAAAGTAATTACAAAGGATTACGATTTAAAGAAGATTCTTGATATGGTAAAAACAAGAATTGAAGTGTTCCCTGAAATTCCTGAAATGGTTGATTTCTTTGAAGAATTACCTGAATATGATGTGGCTATGTACACACATAAGAAGATGAAAACAAATTCTGAAAACTCATTAGAAGTATTAGAGGAATTATTACCAATATTAGAAGCTACAGACGATTATTCAGTACAGAATCTTCATGATGTAGTATTTGAATATATTGCTAAGAAGGAATGCAAGAATGGTCAGGCTTTATGGCCACTTAGAACAGCAGTGTCAGGAAAGCAGATGACACCTGCCGGAGCTTTTGAAATAATGGAAGTTATTGGTAAGGAAGAATCCTTAGCAAGAATTAAAAAAGGAATTGAAATGTTAAAAGCATAGTATATAAAAATATGGGTATATCGCTTTGAGGCGGTGTGCCCATATTTTATGGCCAAATGAGACTATTATAATAAAGCATATACTAAAATATAAAAAAGTCGAAAACTAATAAAAAGTTATTATCATTACCACATGGTGTGATAGTAGCTTTTTTGGATATGGATTTTAGTTCGGCAAAAAATAAGTAGGCAAAATTACTGTTGAAAGAATATATACAATATGATACTATCTAAAAAGAGAGATGCCGCGAAAGGTGACATATGTTTAATGAAAGTCAGTTAGAGGCAATAAATCATATTGATGGGCCTGCATTAGTGTTAGCGGGTCCTGGCAGTGGAAAAACAACGGTAATTACCAGAAGAACAAAGAAACTTATAGAGGAAGGAGTAAGTCCGGATAATATTCTTGTAGTTACATTTACGAAGGCAGCAGCAGTAGAAATGCAGGAAAGATTTACGAATCTGATGAATGAATCTGATAGTAATAGAAACGAAATAATAACTTATCCTGTTTCGTTTGGAACATTTCACAGTATATTTTATAGGATTATACAAGATAGTAATGGAAGAAAGTGTTCGATATTAACAGAGCAGAATAAGGCAGATATTATCAAGGAGATAGTTGCCAGATTAAAAGTACAGACTAATGATTTGATGGAGTTTACAAGATGTATAATCGGAGAAATAAGTAAAGTTAAGGGAAATGGAATACCTTTAGATGAATATGAATCATTAGTGTGCAAAAAGGAAGAATTTGACAGAATTTATGATGAGTATAATTGCGAATTGCGGGAAAATAATAAAATAGATTTTGATGACATGGTAATTATATGTAATGAAATATTTAAAAATGATGAAAAAGCATTACAAAAATGGCGGGATAAATATAGATATGTATTAATAGATGAGTTTCAGGATATTAATAAAATGCAGTATGAAAATATAAAAATGTTAATAACTCCAAGAAATAATGTTTTTATAGTAGGGGATGATGACCAGGCAATTTATGGATTCAGGGGTTCTGTACCAAGGCTGATGTTTGATTTTAAGAAGGATTTTCCTGATTGCAAAGAAATTTTATTAAACATCAATTACAGATGTCCGGAGGAAGTTTTACAGATGTCGTTAAGTCTCATTGAAAATAATAAAGAAAGATTTAGTAAAAAAATTATTGCAAATAAAAAATTTAAAGATATAAATAAACCTGATGTGAGGATATTTTACAATCAAAAAGAAGAATTTGAATATATAGCAAAGAAAATAAATCAATATCAAAAGGCAGGAATTGAATTAAAAAACATTGCAATACTTGTAAGAAATAACAGCCAGATTCCTTCAATAAAAAATGTGTTTTCGGATTATAGGATTAATTCCAGCGTAAAGAAGAAAAAACAAAGCATATACGATAATTCGGTGGGAAAAGATATATTATCGTATGTAAGATGTGCCTATTCAGATTTGAATAAACCTATTTGTGAAAATGAAGATTTAGTAAGAATTATGAATAAGCCTGTGAGGTATATAAGCAGACAGGTTATGAATGACAATAATATGAATTTTTATAATCTGAAAAAGATATATGGGCATAATGACGAGATAATGAATAACATAAGAAACTTAGAGTTTCATTTTAAAATGATAAGAAGAATGAATCCGGCAGCCTGTGTTTTGTATATAAAGAACGGATGCAATTATGAAAAATATTTGCAACAGTATTCAAAAGAAAAAGGCATAAAATTTTCAAAATTATCTGATATAATAAATATAATTCAGTATGATGCTCAGAAATATGAAACAGTTGAAGCATGGATGAAACATGCAATTGATAATGAGACGGCAAAAGAGTGTGAGGGAGTAAATATAATTACAATGCATAGTGCTAAGGGGCTTGAGTTTGAGGTGGTTTTTATAGTTGATGCAAATCAGGGCCTTATTCCTTCAGCAAGGGCGATAAAACAGGATGAAGTTGAAGAAGAAAGAAGATTATTTTATGTTGCAATGACAAGAACAAAGAAAAAACTGCACATTTTTGGAATGCGGCAAAATCTTGGAAATACAATGCAAATGTCGCAGTTTGTGGGAGAAGCATTGCAATTTTAGGCGGTTTTTGATAAAGTAGTGGTATTAAAAATATAATTAATAGAGGTGAACTATGGGAAAACAGTTTGAAGATGATGAAGATGACATGGATATGTATGTAACAATAGAATTTGATGATGGCTCAGAAGTAGATTACAAAGTAATTGGCATTTTTGAGATTGAAGGTCAGGATTATGTAGCAGTATCTGATGATTATGAAGAAGATAAGCCAGATTTTTCAGTAGAATTTTATCGTCATTATGAAGATGAAGAAGGAACACCTTCAATTGAATCTATACCTGATGATGAAGAATATGAAATGGTAGCAGAAGTATTTGAACAGATTTATGCAGAAGAAGAGGATGCAGAAGAATAAATTGCATCTTAAAAAGGAGGCAGAGTTAATATGCCAAGAACTTATGATGATGAGATACAGCAGAGAATTTTAGAAAGAAAGAAAAGAGCTGAGCAGGCCAGAGAAGAACAAATCAGAAAGAGAAATCAGATTTTTATGATTGGTGGCATAGCTTTAGTTGTTTTAATTGTTCTGATAATAATTATCTCAAAGATTGCTTCCGGAGGAAGTAAGAAAAAGAATGAAGTACCTACTACAACACCTGTGGTAGAGACAACAACTCAGGAACCAACTACTGTTGAAGAAACAACACAGGCGGTACTTACAATGTACACTACAGATACATTAAATTTGAGGCAGTCAGCCAGCACAGAAGCTGAGATTATAACACAGGTACCTTCAGGAAAAGCTGTTACAGTTTTAAATAACGAAGGAGAATGGTATCAGGTTCAGTATGGTGATAAGCAGGGCTATCTTAAAGCAGAGTATCTTAAGGCTGATGAAAGTCAGACAACACAACAGGCTGAAGAGTCAGGTTCAGTTGAAGAAACTACAAGTGCAGTAGAAACAACTTCTACACCTTAGAATGTATTTAGGATTTCGGGAACACAAGTGCGAAGAAATCCGTGTATCATAGGGGCAGAACACCTTTTGACCCCAACATCATATGATATAATAAAAGTTGCAGCATATTTGCTGCAACTTTTATTGTATAGAAAATGTAATTTTTGTTATGAAACATTTATTATGAAAAATGCAAAATATAGAATAAGATTAGATATAAAAGAGAGAAGATTATGAATTATAGTGAAGCAAGAAAATTTGTTGAAGAAACTACAAAATATGGAAGCATATTAGGATTAGATACTATAAAAACACTGCTTGGTGAACTTGGAAATCCTCAGGATAAAGTGAAAATAGTTCATGTTGCGGGAACAAACGGAAAAGGTTCAGTTTTTACATTTGTACAGAATGTGCTTTTACAGGCAGGGTATCATGTTGGCAGATATGCTTCTCCGGCAGTATTTGAGTATAGAGAAATAATTCAGTTTGATGGGAAAAATATAACTGAAGAAGAATTTGCAAAATATATAACAACGGTAAATATGGCTTGTGAAAGAATGGTAAGAAATGGAAAGCACCACCCTACATCGTTTGAGGTTGAAACAGCGTTGGCTTATTTATATTTTTCAAACAAGCCTTGTGACATAGTTTTGATAGAAACAGGTATGGGTGGAGAGACAGACGCAACCAATGTGGAAAAGGAAGCATTATGCAGTGTTATAACATCGATTAGTCTGGATCATATGCAGTTTTTAGGAGAAACTATAGAAGAGATTGCCAGGGTTAAATCTGGAATAATTAAAGAAAACAGTGATGTAGTAGTGGCAAATCAGGATGAAAGCATAATAAATGTTATAAAGTCTAAGGCAGAAATTAAAAATAGCAAAGTTGTTGTAGCAAATGAACCTTACAACATAAAGATAGATGGGTATATAACTTCATTTGACTATGTAACGGCAAATGATACAAAACTGTCTATTAAAATATCAATGATGGGAGCATATCAGTTAATTAATGCCTGTACAGCTATTGAAACGTTAGAAGTCTTAAGAAATAAAGGATATAATATTTCGGATGAAAATATAATAGAAGGAATGAAGAATGCAAAATGGTCTGGAAGAATGGAGATAATAAATGAGTCTCCGCTTATTGTAATTGATGGTGCTCATAATCCTGGAGCGGCAGTTAAGCTTAAAGAATCTATAGAAATGTATTTTACAAATAAAAGAATAGCCTTTATAATGGGAGTGTTGGCGGATAAGGACTACAGTAAGGAAATAAAAATTGTAGCAGGTTTAGCCAAAAAGATTTTTACAATTACGCCAGATAATAAAAGAGCACTTAATGGTAAAGCGTTAGCTTTGGCGGTTGCCGATTCTAATAAGAATGTGATATTTGAACCAACATTAGAAGAAGCAGTAAAGGAAGCAGAAAAATTGTACAGAAATAATGAAATAGATATGATACTTGCTTTTGGTTCCTTATCGTACTTAGGTGATTTGAAAAATATTATTAATGACGCAAACAGTTAAAGCCGGAAGGAGAGATTGACATGTTTGACAAGAAAAAAATTGAGCAGGCGATTACATTATTGTTAGAGGGTATTGGAGAAGATGTAACAAGAGAAGGGTTAGTGGATACTCCAAACCGTGTGGCACGTATGTATGAGGAACTGCTTTCAGGGATGAATCAGGATCCCAGGGAACATTTAGCAAGGACATTTTCGTGTGATAATAGTGATGTTGTTATTGAAAAAGACATTACATTCTATTCAACTTGCGAACACCATTTAATGCCGTTTTACGGTAAGGCACATATAGCGTATATTCCAAATGGAAAAGTGGTAGGAATAAGCAAACTTGCAAGAACTGTCGAAGTGTATGCAAGACGACTTCAGATTCAGGAACAGATGACTAATCAGATAGCAGATGCTCTTATGGAATATTTGGATGCAAAGGGTGTATTAGTTTTAGTTGAAGCTGAGCATATGTGTATGTCAGCAAGAGGAATAAAAAAGCCGGGAAGCAAAACCATTACAATTGCTTCAAGAGGTGAATTTAATGCAGATAAAGAATTAAAAAGAGAAATTATGGGAGTTTTACAATGCAAATAGGAAAATATTATTTTGATTTAGACAACGAACCTGTTATTATGGGAATTTTAAATGTAACACCGGATTCATTTTCAGATGGTGGTAAATTTAATTCAATAGACAAAGCTTTAAAGCATACAGCAGAGATGATTAGAGATGGTGCAAAGATAATAGATGTAGGTGGAGAATCTACAAGACCGGGATACACAAAGATAAGTGACGAAGAGGAAATAGAAAGAACTGTACCTATTATTGAAGCAATAAAAAATAATTTTGATATAGCAGTATCTCTTGATACTTATAAAGGAAATGTTGCTAAAGCAGGTGTAAAGGCCGGAATAGATATGATTAATGATATATGGGGCTTTAAATATGATGAGGAAGTAGCAAAATCAATAGCAGGAACAGATGTTGCAGCATGTGTAATGCATAACAGACCTAAAGCAGAATATGATAATTACGTTGAAGATTTATTAAATGACTTAAAAGAAAGTGTTGATATAGGAAGAAAAAACGGTGTAAATGACAGCCAGATAGTGCTTGATCCGGGAGTAGGTTTTGGTAAAACATACGAACATAATCTTCAGATTATTAATGAATGTGACAAGGTAGTAAATCTTGGATTCCCTGTGCTTCTTGGAACTTCAAGAAAATCAGTTATCGGTCTTACATTAGATATTCCTGCACCTGAAAGAAGTGTTGGAACATGTGCTACAACTGTTATTGGATATGAAAGAGGTTGCAGAATATTCAGAGTACATGATGTAATAGATAATTATCAGGCACTTTTGATGGCTCAGGCTATTTGCAAACAAAGATAAGATAATATTTAATGAAAATGAATAAGAAATAAAGTGACATCAAAGTTGAGGTTTTTGATCCCGGCATTATATTTATGTCACTATTATTATAGAAGATTAATCTAATTTTAAATATATTAATGGAGTATTTATGGACATTATTAGAATAGAGCAACTTGAGATATTTGCATATCATGGATGCAATGAAGAAGAAAAGAGAGATGGTCAGAAATTTTATGTAGATGCTAATTTGTATACAGATGTAATGACACCGGGACTCAGCGATGATTTAGAGGATACGGTTAATTATGCAAAAGCATGTAAATTTATAAATAAGTTTTTAACTGAAAACAGATTTGATTTAATTGAGGCAGTTGCTGAGCAGACAACAAGGGCATTATTAAAAGAATTTCCGAAAATAACAAAAGTAGATTTTACTATAAATAAGCCAAATGCCCCTATTAAATTACCATTTGGAAATGTGGCTGTAAGTGTGAGCAGAGAGTGGCATAAGGCATATCTTAGCATAGGCTCAAATATAGGTGATAAAGAGGGATATCTTAATCAGGCTGTAGATATGCTATATGATGATGAAAACTGTAAAGTAGGAGCAATTTCCAAGTTTATACAGACAAAGCCTTATGGTCCGGTAGAACAGGATGATTTCTTAAACGGATGTGTTGAAATTGAAACATTATATTCTCCACAGGAATTATTGAAGGCTGTTAATGCTATCGAGGCAGCAGCTAATAGAACAAGAGAAATTCACTGGGGACCAAGAACATTAGATGTGGACATTGTTTTATATGATGATGAAATAGTTGCAGACAGCAATTTGTTTATTCCACATAGAGAAATGCATAAAAGGGAATTTGTGTTAGAACCATTAGTACAGATTGCGCCATATGCAATAAATCCAATAAGTAAAAAGACAGCAGAACAGCTTTTAGATGAATTAAGAGGACAGTCAGAAAATGTTAATTCGGGATGTGCAGGATGTCAGGGCTGTGCAATGAGAAAATAAATCATAGAGAAGCAGGTACTATTATGTTAGATCTTAAAGAAACAAGAGGCGAGATTGATCGCGTAGATAAACAGATTATAGAATTATTTGAAGAGAGAATGGAACTTTGCAAGGAAGTTGCAGAGTATAAACTTTATACAGGAAAGCCTGTATTAGACAGAAAAAGAGAATTGGAAAAAATCGCAGTTCTTAAATCTATGGCTTCAGATGAATTTTATGCTCATAGCATTGAAGAATTATTTGAGCAAATAATGTCAATGAGTAGAAAACTTCAGTATAAGCTTTTAACAGAAGAAGGAATAAATAATGATATAGGATTTGATATCATAAGTAAACTTCCTATGGAAAATGTTAAGGTGGTATATCAGGGAATCGATGGAGCGTACAGTCAGCAGGCAGCAATGAGTTATTTTGGTGACAATGCAACATACCATAATGTGCTTACCTTTAAACAGGCAATGAAAGAAGTAAGAGATGGAGTTGCAGATTATGCTGTACTTCCATTTGAAAATTCAACAGCAGGAATTGTAACAGACGTGTATGATTTATTGGTTGAATTTGAAAATTATATAGTTGATTCATTTGATGTAAAAATCAGCCACTGTTTAAGTGCGGTAAAAGGAACAACTTTAGAAACAATTAAAGAAGTTTATTCTCATCCACAGGCATTAATGCAAAGTAGCAAATTTATTGATGAATACGGATGGAATAAAGTAAATTGTGCTAATACTGCAATTGCGGCACAGATTATATCTCAGGAAAAAGATAATACAAGGGCATGTATTGCAAGCAAAAATGCAGCTAAGCTATATGGATTAGAAGTTTTAGCTGAAGATGTAAATCAAAGCAGTATAAATACAACAAAGTTCATAATAGTAAGCCGTAGAAAGATTGCAAGACGTGAAGCAAATAATATATGTATAAGTTTTGAAATGCCTCATGAAAGTGGTTCATTGTATACAATGCTTTCACATATTATTTATAATGATTTGAATATGACAAGAATTGAATCAAGACCGGTTCCGGGAAAGAAATGGGAATACAGATTTTACGTTGAATTTGAAGGAAAATCAGACCAGCCGGGAGTTGTTAATGCTTTAAGTGGTATTAATGCAGAGGCGTTAAATATGCAGATTTTAGGAAATTATTAGAAATATAATTTTATGACGGATGAAAATACTTTGAATTTTCAAAGGGAAAGGAAAGAATATGATACACAAAAAGATTAGTGTAAAGATAGGGGAGCATCATCCAACAGCTGAGATAACTACATATATGATTGGCAATTCAGAAGAATTGTACGATGGAAGATTAAGACCATTGATTATTATATGTCCGGGTGGCGGTTATGAGATGACGTCTGATAGAGAAGCTGAAGGAATTGCTTTAAAATTCATGGCTATGGGATATCATGCTGCAGTATTAAGATATTCGGTAAAACCGGCAGTTTATCCAACAGCATTATTACAGTTAGCAGCAACTGTTAAGTATTTTAGGGAAAACTCAGATAAATATTACATAGATGCAGACAAGATAATTATCTGTGGATTTTCAGCGGGTGGTCATTTGGTTGCAAGTTATGGAAATTCATGGAATAAAGCACAGTTTACAAATAACAGGGCAAATGGAAATGAAGTATGCAGACCTAATGCACAGATTTTGTGTTATCCGGTTATATCATCAGGTAAATATGGACATAAGGAATCAATAGAAAACCTTTTAGGAGACAGATTTGATGAACTTAATTATAAAATGTCCATGGAAAAATATGTGAACAATGATACTCCACAGACTTTTATATGGCATTGCTTTGATGATGAGACAGTACCAGTAGAAAATTCATTAATGTTTGCAACAGCATTAAGACAGCATAATATACCTACAGAATTACATGTGTTTGCAGGCGGAGCGCATGGAATCGGAACAGCAGGAGAACTTACAATGAGTTCTGACGGATATGGAGTAGTAAAGGAATGTGAATGCTGGATGGATTTGGCAAATGCATGGATAAGGAATATATAAATAGTTGAATGAGGTAAAAAAGTAATTAAAATAATATAAAACCTCCTGTGATACATCTTAATATCACAGGAGGTTTTATATTTATTCTCTTGAAGTTTCAATTCCAAGTTTAATTTCTATAAATTTTAAAATATCATCAAAAACTTCTTCTCTACCCGGTTCATTAAATAATTCATGTCTCATACCGGGATAGGTATTTGAAAAAGTATTCTGGAATCCTCTTTTCTTTAAAAGAAGTACGGATTCTTTAAATTTTTTATCGTTAATTTTGCAAGGATCATCATCACCGGAGATAAACATTATTTCTAAATCACGGTTTTTATTTTTATAGCCATCTTTATTGTAGACATACTGCATTAAAGAAAATAATGAGTAGTAGCCGTTTAGTGTGAAATCAAATCCACATCTTTCGTCTTTGTTATATTTGTCAACCTCATAAAGGTCACTGCATAACCAGGCGTTTTTAATTCCATCTTTTTTAAATGGTTTTTCAAATGGTCCGTTTAACATCCTTGAAATAAAAGGACTTCTGTATCTGTTGCCAACAAAAACCTCCATAACGCGAATCAGAATTTTACCTAATTCTGTAAATGAATTTTCAGATGGTGAACCACATACAACTAAAGCATCAATTTTCTCTGAATGTTTCTTAATGTAACCTCTTACAAGAAGAGAACCCATACTGTGACCAATTAAAATTAATGGAAGATTAGGGTATTCTCTTTTTAAAAATGTAGTATAGTCGTCAATATCCTGAATAAGTCCCTTGTAACCATCTTCGCCAAAATATCCATAGTCGTCAGGAGTAAGAACATTTTCTCCGTGTCCTTTAATATCTGCAATTGCACAGATAAATCCTTTATCACTGAAATATTTAAGTACATGGTTGTAACGATTACGGTGTTCACACATACCGTGAACAAATTCTATAATTCCTATTGCCTCCATATCTCCGGGAGGCAACATTATAGTTGCAGGTCTCATAATATTCTCCATTCTATTACATCATAAAAGTAATATGAATTGTAATGAAAATGATATTTAACAATATATCGTAGTAATACTAAATTAGTTATCAGAATCCTGACCGTCCATTGTATATACAGTACGCTTTCTTGCCATTTCGTCATTTTCAAGATATTCATCATAAGTAGTAACTTTATCGATTAATTTACCGTTTACAATTTCAATGATACGGTTAGCTGTTGTCTGAACTACCTGATGATCTCTTGAAGAGAATAATAATACGCCAGGGAATTTGATTAATCCGTTGTTAAGTGCTGTAATACTTTCCATGTCTAAATGGTCAGTAGGTTCGTCAATAATTAAAACATTAGCACCTGAAATCATAAGCTTTGATAACATAACTCTAACCTTTTCACCACCGGATAAAACTCTAACTTTCTTAACACCGTCTTCGCCGGCAAATAACATTCTTCCAAGGAATCCTCTTACATATGTAGGATCTTTAATCTCAGAATACTGTGTTAACCAGTCAACAATAATGTCGTCACAATCGAAATCTTTTGTGTTGTCCTTAGGGAAATATGACTGTGAAGTCGTAATTCCCCATTTATATGAACCTTCATCAGGTTCCATTTCGCCTGCTAAAATCTGGAATAATGTTGTTTTAGCAAGTCCGTTAGAACCTACAAAAGCGATTTTGTCTTCATGTCCAACTACAAATGAGATGTCGTCTAATACTTTAACACCATCAATTGTCTTTGATAAATGTTCTACAGTTAATACTTCATTTCCAATTTCACGGGCAGGACGGAAATCAATATATGGATATTTACGGCTTGATGGTTTAATGTCGTCAAGTTCGATTTTTTCCAAAGCACGTTTTCTTGATGTTGCCTGTTTTGATTTAGAAGCATTAGCACTGAATCGCTGAATGAAGTCCTGCAATTCTTTGATTTTTTCTTCTTTCTTTCTGTTAGCTTCTTTCATCTGCTTAACGATTAACTGACTTGATTCATACCAGAAATCATAGTTTCCGGCATAAAGCTGAATCTTAGCATAATCAATGTCTGCAATCTGAGTGCAGACTTTATTTAAAAAGTATCTGTCATGAGATACAACAATAACTGTGTTGTCAAAATTGATTAAGAATTCTTCTAACCATCCGATAGCATCTAAGTCTAAGTGGTTTGTAGGTTCGTCAAGAAGAAGAATATCAGGGTTACCAAATAATGCCTGGGCAAGTAATACTTTAACCTTTAAATTACCGTTTAAATCTTTCATTGTGCTGTAATGGTATTCTGTATCTACACCTAAACCATTTAAAAGAGTAGCGGCATCACTTTCAGCTTCCCATCCGTTCATTTCTGCAAACTCACCTTCTAATTCTGAAGCACGGATTCCATCTTCATCACTAAAATCAGGCTTTGCATAAATGGCATCTTTTTCTTTCATAATTTCGTATAATCTCTGGTTACCCATAATAACAGTATCAAGAACAGTATATTCATCATACTGGAAGTGATCCTGCTTTAAGAATGAAAGACGCTCACCCGGAGTTATAATAACTTCACCGCTTGTTGGCTCAAGTTCACCTGTGAGAATTTTTAAAAATGTTGATTTACCGGCACCGTTAGCACCAATTAATCCGTAACAGTTACCCGGTGTAAATTTAATATTTACGTCTTCAAATAAGGCTTTCTTGCCAAATCTCAATGAAACATTACTTGTACTTATCATTTAATATTACCTCTCATGAATTTATAATACTCAAAAATTTTCCGTAAATTAGAGTATATCAGTTTTTATGTATTAAAGCAACGGTGAAAAATACATATAAATAGGAAAATAAAATTTTGAAAAATAGCAATTGTGACAATGAAAAATAAAATTATAAGGATGTAAAATTAAATTCAAGGTTTCTCTTATATTTTTACTATGATATAATTACATTTGTATTAGGGTCTGTAATAAGCAATAATGTATTGCGTAAACAACAAAAGCTTAAGTTTACTTACAGATTTTTATGATAAAAATGGTCAGCAAATCAAGGAGGCAGCATGGATATAACTAATATAAAAATCACAAGAGGAAACCCTTTAATAATGGGGGCAAGCGTAATTGGAAATAAAGTTAATTTTGCAATTACCGCAAAGAATACAAGTCAGTGTAAAGTGATTCTTTATGACAGAGAGACAGGAAAAGAAGAACAATTATCATTTGAGGCTTCTCAGGTTATAGGCAATGTTCATGCAATGTCAGTAGAAGGTTTGGATTATAGAAAATACGACTATAATTTTATTGTTGATGGAAATATTGTAACTGATTTATATGCAAAGTCGCTTTCAGGAAAGAAAGAATGGGGAGTACAGCCACAAAATTTAAGAGGAACAATTATAGATGATGATTATGATTGGGAAGGTGATGGCCCATTGCATCATCCATTTGATGAAACAATAATATATCGTTTGCATGTAAGAGGGTTTACAAAGCATAAGAGTGCAAAGTCAAAGCATCCGGGAACATATCTTGGAATTGTAGATAAGATTCCGTATTTAAAGGAACTTGGAATTACAATGATAGAACTTATGCCGGCATATGAATTTAATGAAGTATATGTTGAAAAACAGCCGACGTCAATGAAAGGTAGCTTTAGTATTCCTAATGAAAAATTAAATTATTGGGGATATACCGATGGATATATTTTTTCTCCAAAGGCTTCTTACGCTTATGCTAAGGAATCAGGCAGTGAAGTAGATGAATTTAAATATATGGTAAAGGAACTTCATAAGAACGGAATAGAAGTTTCAATGGAATTTTTCTTCCCGGAAGGAACGAATCCAACACTAATTTTAGATTGCCTTCATTATTGGGTTATGAGTTATCACATAGATGGAATTCATGCAAATTGTGAGCCGGCGGTTATGAAGATGATTCAGACGGATAATTTGTTATCAGATACAAAGATTTTTACATATAGTTTTGCTGCAGATACGGATTTTTATAATGACAGACCTGAAATAAAGAACCTTGCTAATTTTAACGATGATTTTATGGTGACAGCAAGAAGATTCCTTAAAGGGGATGAGGATATGCTTAATACCATTTCATATAAGATTAAGGCAAATCCACCGGGAGTAGCCTATGTAAATTATGTGGCAAATCATAACACATTTACATTGTTTGACATGGTTTCATATGACAGAAAATATAATGAAGACAATGGTGAAAATAACAATGATGGTGCAGTATACAATTATAGCTGGAATTGTGGATTTGAAGGTGAAACCCGCAAGAAAAAGGTAATGGATCTTAGAAAGAAGCAGATGAAAAATGCTTTGGCATTAGTATTACTTAGTCAGGGAGTACCGATGATTTATGCAGGAGATGAGATGTGCAATTCTCAGAAGGGAAACAACAATCCTTATTGTCTTGACAATGAAATTTCATGGACAAACTGGAATACTAATGCATGTGCAAAAGAAATATTTGCATATACAAAGGCAATGATAAAGTTTAGAAAAGAACATAAGATTTTACACATGCCTGAAGAATTAAGATTAATGGACTATAAATCATATGGACTTCCGGATATGTCATATCATGGAAGTAAAGCGTGGTATCCGGATTTCGCACATATTAACAGACATTTTTCTGCTATGTATTGCGGAGTATACGCCATGGAGGCAGGAAGAGACGAAGAGGCAGATGTGTATGTAGCCTATAATATGCATTGGGAACCACAGAAATTTGGAATCCCATCAGCAAGAAAAAAGAAAAAATGGGAATTATTATGCACAACTGATTCAAATACAGCTTACGATGGTGACAGAATATTTACTGCCCAACCAAGGAGTGTGGCAATTTTAATTGCAAAATAATACTAGAAAGGAAAAGCCAATTACAATTTAATGTAATTGGCTTATACATAATCTATGAATTTTCAGGAATTAAATAAAAAAGGAATGGGGATGTATATTGATTTGGATAAATATGGACTATCCTCATTTGCCTTAAAAATTATAGCTGTAGTGACTATGCTTATTGACCATATTGCTATGGCTTTTTTAGCGCAAGGCAGTAGTTTATATATGGTAATGAGAAGTATTGGAAGATTGAGTTTTCCTATATATTGCTTTTTACTTGTTGAAGGATTTTATCACACAAGAGATAAGAAAAAACATTTATATAGGCTTTTGCTATTTGCTGTTGTTTCGGAAGTACCTTACGATATGATACATGGACATTTTATAAATCTATTAGGTCAGAGCGTAATGGTAGGACTGCTTATAGGCTATATAATGATATGGATTTTATATAATATATCAATGTTTAGAATAAGATATCCAAAAATCTTATTAAAAGTATTTAGTTTTGGTACATTAAATTGGATTACCCAGTTAATTGCTGTATTTGGCGCTATGGGACTTGCATATATGCTAAAGGTTACTTACAGTTATACAGGAATTTTACTTATATTCTTTTTCTATACATTTAGAGAATATCATATAGGAAAAGCAATTGGAAATATGGTATTTAATATGGGATTTTATTCTTTGGGTATTCAATGGCTTGGAAGTTTAAGTGTTATTCCTATTGCCTTTTATAATGGAAAAAGAGGAAAATATAAATGGAAATGGTTTTTCTACCTTTTCTATCCGGTTCACTTGTTTGTACTGGCTGTAATTAAAATAGTTGTCTATTAAAAAGGTTTGTGTTATAGTACTCGATTGGAACTAAAAAATTATTAAACTAAAATTATTATAGATTGTTATATACTTAATATTTTAATAATCATGAGATAGCAGCTTGGAGGAAAAATGAGTCAGGAAATAGCAACAGAAGTAAAAGAAGAAAATAAAATGGGAACAATGCCTGTAGGTAAACTGATTTTTAATATGTCATTGCCTATGATGGTATCAATGCTTGTTCAAGCATTGTACAATATTGTGGATAGTATATTTGTTGCCAAATTGTCAGAAAATGCGTTGACAGCAGTTTCGTTAGCGTTTCCATTACAGACATTGTTAATTGCAGTGGGAGCAGGTACCGGAGTTGGTATGAACGCTTTATTATCAAAGTCATTGGGAGAAAAGAATTTTAAAAAGGCAAATGACACGGCGGCAAATGCAGCAGTATTATATATTTTAAGTTATATTTTATTCTTGATTTTAGGATTTAGTGTTGTTAAACCTTTTTATTTAAGTCAGATTGGCAATGCAGATGTTGAAATAATGGAAATGGGAATTGAATATTTGAGTACAGTTATGATTTTCTCATTTGGGTTATTTACACAGTTTTTCTTTGAACGTTTATTAACATCAACAGGAAGAACTATTTTCAGCATGACATCACAGCTTACAGGTGCAGTAACTAATATTATTTTAGACCCTATTTTAATATTCGGTTTATTTGGGGCACCAAAAATGGGTGTTACAGGTGCGGCGATTGCGACAGTTATTGGACAGTGTGTTGCAGGAATTGTGGCAGCCGCATGTAATCATAAATATAATCATGATGTTAAATTAAGCTTTAAAGGATTTAAACCGGACTTAAAAATTATTGGAACAATATATGCAGTAGGTGTTCCATCTATTATTATGCAGTCAATAGGTTCAATTATGACATATTGCATGAACCGCATTTTAATAGAATTTTCATCGACGGCAACGGCTGTTTTTGGTGTTTACTTCAAATTACAGAGTTTCTTCTTTATGCCTGTATTTGGATTGAACAACGGAATTACACCTATTATTGCTTATAATTATGGAGCAAAGCAGAGAAAACGTATGATTCATACCATTAAATTAAGTATGGCAGTAGCATTTTGTCTGACGTTTGTTGGATTTATAGCATTTGAAGCAATACCACAGGTACTTCTTGGAATGTTTAATTCTTCACAACAGCTGTTAGAAATTGGTATACCGGCACTTAGAATAATAGGAATTCATTTCTTAATTGCATGGTTCTGTATCGTTGCGGGAACAGTATTTCAGGCTTTAGGAAAAGCGGTATTTAGTATGATAGTTTCTATTATGCGTCAGTTATTTGTTTTAGTACCGGCAGCATATATTCTTGCAAAAGTAGGCGGATTACATGCAGTATGGTGGTCATTCCCAATTGCAGAAATTATTTCGTTGGCAGTATCACTTACATTTTTAATAAGGATTTATAATACAATCATAAAGAAATTACCGGAAGGAAGAGCATAGTTTAGGAGGCAAAAATGCTTTACATAATGCGACATGGAAAAACTGAATGGAATGAATTACATAAACTTCAGGGAAGAACAGATATACCATTAAATGAAGAAGGAAGACAGATGGCAAAAATTGCCGGGGAAAAATATAAAGATATTAATTTTGATGTATGTTATTGTTCACCTTTAGTAAGGGCAAAAGAAACAGCCAAATTGGTTCTTGAAGGAAGAAATGTTCCTATTATATATGATGACAGATTAAAAGAGATGAGCTTTGGAATATATGAAGGAATGGAAAATCCGGCGAAAGCGACAGATAGTCCTATTCGTACATTTTTTAAAGAACCTGAAAAATACAAAGGAGTTAAGGAAGGCGAAACATTTTATGAGTTGTTTAAACGAACAGGAGAATTCCTTAAAGAAGTTGTTATGCCTGATTTAAATGAAGGAAAAGATGTTCTTATTGTAGGGCATGGAGCAATGAATTCAAGTATTGTGTGTCAGATTAGAAACCTTCCTTTAAGCAAATTTTGGGACGCAGGTATAGAAAATTGTAAATTAATGAAATTAAAATAGTAATAGTAAAGACCCTCTTATTAAATAAAGTAAGAGGGTATTTGTTATATATAACAATATATTTTATTCAGGATAAACTAATTGCTCAGGAGTAATATTTGATAAAATGTCATAATATTTTGCAGCAATAAATTTAGCCATATATAAATTTAAATCAAGATAATTTCCACAGTCTCTTGCACTTGCACCCGGAATATCACCTTCATAGTTCTTTATAAATAGGAACATATCTTTTACAAGCTGCAATACATCATTAGAAGTGAGGTCTCCGGCAAGAATCATATAGAAACCTGTTCTACATCCCATTGGTCCAAAATATATAGTTTTATTGCCCCACTCAAAGTTGTTTCTAAGGTAAGTTGCGCCAAGATGTTCTATTGTATGAATTTCGGCAGTATTCATAACAGGTTCATAATTTGGACGGGTAATTCTAAGGTCAAATGTTGTAAGAACATTATCGCCTACTTTATCTTTTCTTGAAACGTAGACACCCGGTAATAATTTCAGGTGGTTTATTGTAAAACTTGTTATTTTATTCATTTTAAAATCCTCCGTAAACATATGCTTAAATCGTATAATTTTACTATTCTTATAATTATAACACAGGTTGAAAAAAAGTGGAAACGTGTTATACTAAGCCATAGTTGTGAATATTATGGAGAGAGTGAACAGAGAATGCGTGTGAAACACTAGGAGGAAAATATGACAGGACAGGGAAAGCAGGCAATTGATTTAGCGTTGGCAGAAAGTTTCAAGGAACTTGCAAGTAGACATCCTATCGAAAAAATAACTATAAAAGATATTACGGATAAAGCAGGAGTAATCAGACCAACATTTTATAATCATTTTCAAGATAAATATGAACTGATAGAATGGATAGTTATGGAGCAGATTATAAGGCCGGCGGCTCCGTTAATTGAGAATGGAATGTTTAATGAAGCGGTTGTCTTGATGTTTACATCATTAGAAAAAGACAAGCCTTTTTATATGAATGCAGTAAAGTTAGAAGGACAGAATTCATTGCAGAGTATCGCAGAGGATTGTGTAAGACAGATACTACTTGCAATTATGGAGAAAAAGGGACCTAAGATGGATAAGGCTCATCCGTGGATTACGTATGAGAGGGTTGCACAGTTTTATGCGCAGTCTATGTGTTATATCGTTATAGAATGGATAAAGTCAGGGATGAATATCCCACCAAGAGAAATTGCAGCAGCGTATGAATATATGATGACTAAGCAGATGACAGATTTCTTTTAATGTTAAAATTTTGTGTCAGATGTAAAATACAATGATATTACAGTTGAATAAATCAAATATACAAATTGACAGATTTGTATATTTAAAAGAGACATGGAAAAAAGATTGAATATTTAAGTATTCGGTCTTTTTTTTTATACTGAGTGCAGAAAAATAAGAAAGGTGAAGTGATAAGAATGAAAAAATTCGGACAAAAAGTTGTTAAATACAGAGTATTGATATTTGTTATCAGTTTACTTTTATTAATACCTTCTGCATTTGGTTTTATAACAACAAGAATTAATTACGATATTTTATCCTATTTACCACAGGATATGGAAACTATGAAAGGACAGGATATTCTGTTAGATGAATTTGGAACAGGAGCCTTTTCTTTATGTGTAGTTGAAGGAATGGATGAAAAAGATATATCAGCAATGAGAAAGGACATGGAGAAAGTTGAACATGTAAAATCAGTTATCTGGTATGACTCAATTGCAGGCCTTACAGTTCCAATGGATGTTCTTCCAAATGATATCCGGGAATTTTTCAATAATAAAGATGCTGACAGCACATTAATGATTGTTTTATATGATTCATCAATGTCTTCAGATGAAACAATGGATGCAGTAAAAGAATTAAGAAAAGTTGCATCTAAAGATTGTTATATAAGTGGTATGTCGTCTGTAGTTACAGATATTAAAGATTTGGTAATGCATGAAATTCCAATTTATGTAATTATCGCAGCTATACTTTCACTTATAATTTTACAGTTAACAATGGATTCAGCAGCAGCTCCATTATTCTTCTTACTTGGAATAGGAATGGCAATTGTTTATAACCTTGGTACGAATTTCATTCAAGGTGAAATGTCATATTTAACAGAAGCGTTAACAGCAGTACTTCAGTTGGCTGTTACAATGGACTACTCAATTTTCCTATGGCACAGTTATGAAGCACAGTGTGAAAAGACGCCGGATGATCATAATACGGCTATGGCAAATGCAATTAGTGAAACACTTGCTTCAGTAACAGGAAGTTCAATAACAACAATTGCCGGATTTATAGCATTATGTTTCATGACATTTACATTAGGTTTAGACCTTGGTGTAGTAATGGCAAAAGGTGTAGTATTCGGTGTAATTGGATGTGTAACAATTTTACCATCAATGCTTTTAATCTTTGATAAATTTGTTCAGAAGACAAAACATAAACCAATTATCCCTGATGTAGGTAGAATTGGTAAAACAGTTATTAAGAGAAGAGCTATTTGCATAATTATTTTCTTAATATTATTAGTACCTGCAGTATTTGGTTACAAGAACAACAAAGTATACTACGATTTAGTTGGTTCATTACCAAAGACACTTCCAAGTATTACAGCAAATACTAAGATGGATGAACAGTATGCAATGGGTGCAACTCATATCGCAATGGTAGACAGCAGTCTTTCACAGGCAGATGCAAATAGGATGATTAATCAGATGAAAGACTTAGATGGAGTTAAAACAGTATTAGGTATTGATTCAATATTAAGTCCGTCTATACCAAGAGATATTATTCCAAAGAGTCTCTCAGAAGATTTGATTAATGATAAATATGAACTTTTATTAATAAGTTCTGAATATGCGGTAGCATCAGATGAAGTAAATGAACAGTGTATCCAGTTGGAAAAAATAATAAAGAGTTATGACAAGCATGGAATGTTAATAGGTGAAGCACCTTGTACTAAAGACTTAATTGAAACAACAGATACAGACTTTAAAGTAGTTAATGCACTTTCAATTGCAATGGTATTTGTAATTATATTATTTGTATTTAAATCAATTTCATTACCGTTTATTTTAGTAGCGGTTATTGAAGCGGCTATTTGTATGAATATGGGAATTTCATATTACACAGGAACAACATTGCCATTCATTGCATCAATCGTAATTGGTACAATTCAGTTAGGTGCAACAGTTGACTATGCAATTCTTATGACAACAAAGTATAAGAATGGAAGATACTCAGGATTAGGTAAGAAGGAAGCCATTACAAAGGCACTTACAGAATCCATGCAGTCAATTATAGTTAGTGCTTTAAGTTTCTTCGCAGCTACATTCGGTGTAGGTATGTATTCTAATATCGATATGATTAGTTCATTATGTAACTTAATGGCAAGAGGAGCAATCATAAGTATGATAGTAGTTATATTTGTTTTACCGTCATTATTTATGATATTTGATAAATTAATAATTAAAACAAGTAAAGGTTTCATTAACAAAGAGTTAGTTTCAAATAAGTAGGAGGTTCGCTATGAGAAAATCAAATTTAATTAGTAAGAAGTTTATAATAAGAACAATCGCATGTGCAATGACAGTTGTTGTTGCAGGTGCATCAACATATGGATATACAACATTTGCAAATCCGGAGGATGTTTCTACAGAAGAAACTCAGACAGATGTAAATAGTGATGACAAGAGCGAGTTAGAAGATGCAATTGATAATGTTATCTCAGTTTCAGAAAAAGAAATAGGCAAAGATGAAACAGTATATGTAATTGCTGATAACACAGGTAAAGCTACAAGCACAATCGTAAGTGATCATTTAAAGAATGCAGCTGGAGAAGATGTTATTGTAGATAAATCTGATTTAAAGGACATTAAGAATGTAAATGGTGATGAAACATTTACAAAAGATGGCGAAAACATCAAATGGGAAGCAAAAGGAAATGATATTTATTATCAGGGAACTACAGAAAAAGAAACTCCTGTTAATGTTAAAATAACATATTATTTAGACGGAAAAGAAATGACAGCAGATGAAATCGCCGGAAAGAGTGGAAAAGTTACTGTAAGATTTGATTACACAAATAACGAAAAAGTTAAAGCAGACATAAATGGAGCAGAAGAAGAAATTTATGTACCGTTTATCGCAGTTTCAGGAATGATATTAAATGATGATTTCCAGAATGTAGATGTTAAGAATGGTAAGGTAATTTCTGATGGTAAGAATCAGATTGTAGTTGGTATGGCAATGCCTGGAATGAAAGACAATCTTGATTTAAGTGATGATGAAGTTGAAATTCCTGATTATGTAGAAATGACAGCAGATGTTGAAAACTTCAGTCTCGATATGACAATGACAGTTGCTTTATGTAATGAAGGATTTGACATTAGCGATATTGACTTATCAGATTTAGATGAAAAAGTTGATGAAATCGATGATGCAGCTGGAAAATTGCAGGATGGTTCAAGTGATTTAGCTGAAGGACTTGATACATTAAATAACAATATGCCTGAATTTAAGTCAGGAATGGTTACACTTAAAAATGGTATTGCAACATATACAGGCGGTGTAAGTCAGGTAAGTTCAGGAATTAATACATTATATAAATCTTCAGGAAAACTTGTAAAAGGCATGAAGTCAGTTAAAAAAGCTGTAGATGCTATTTATACAAACTTTGGAACAAAAGAAAATTCAAAGACAATCCGTGGTGGTGCTAAAGCACTTGCAGATGGAAGTAAGACATTAAATGAAGGTGTTAATAAGTTATCAACAGGTGCAGATACATTAGCTACAGGAAGTAATACTGTAAGCACTAACATGGAAACATTAAGCAATGGTGTAACAACAATTGCAGGTCAGGTTTCAATATTAAATACTTCAATGACAGATTTGAAGAATGGAGCATTGAAAGTAAGCGCAGGTGTTGATGAAGTAGCTGACACAATTAACGGACTTGGAAACACAATCGCAGAGCAGGAAAAAGGAATTTATACAAAATTAGCTAAAGCCGGAGTTAAGTCATACGATGAGGCTGACAAAGCATTAAAAGATGCTAAGAAACTTCAGACTGCAATTCTTACAGCAATTGCAGCAGATACTTATACAGGACTTGATGCTTATGGTGTTACAGATGCAAAGAGTGCAGCAAAGGTTCTTACAAAAACAACAGAAAATGTTAATTCTTTATCAGAAGCTGTAGCTTCATTGAAAGTTATGGATGAAGTAGCAGACAATGTTTCAGCTAAGAAAGAAGATTTAAAAGAATTACAGGATGGTGCTAAAGAATTGGCAACAGGAGCCGGAAAAGCTGCAACAGGTGTAAATACATTAGACACAACAATGACAAGTGTTGCAACTAGTACAAAGCAGTTAGCTGCAGGAGCTAAATCTGTATCTGAAGGTGCAAGCCAGATTAAATCAGGTTTATCATCAGTCGCATCCGGAAGTTCAGATTTAAAAGATGGTGCAAAATCATTAGATTCAGGAATTGAAACTTTATATGAAAAAGCTATTTCTCCACTTTACACAGGTGTAGGAACATTAAATGACAGTATGCCAACATTAAAGTCAGGTGTTAAGAAGTTAAAAACAGGTAGTGACAAATTAGTTGCAAACAATGATACTCTTAACAAAGGTGCAAAACAGTTAAATGAAGCAACAACAACTATTAGTGATGGCGTAAGCAAGTTGGATGACGGTGCAAATGAACTTAAAGATGGAATGAAAGAATTCAATGATGAAGCAATTCAGAAACTTATTTCATCATACAACGGAGATGTTAAGAAGTTAGTTAATAGAATTAACGCAACTTCAAGAGCAGCTCAGAATTATACAACATTTACTAAGACAGCAGATGGAGTAAACAGTAACGTTAAGTTTATTATTAAGACTGATGGAGTTTCAGCTGATAAATAATAAAAATAAAGCACATAATATGTTATGTGAGTAACATTAGGTTTAGTTAGTTGTGAAAATAAATTGATATTAAATCAATTGATATTCAACCTCAAATTAAAGCAGATAAAAGGGAGGGGTTGTGTGACTTGGATTGAAAATGTAATGATTATATTTGGTATATCCTTTGAAGTATTTGCAATCATGGAGTGTAATGGCTCCATGGTGGCAAATATTAAAAAAAGCAGACTTACTATAATTGGAGTAATTCTTTCGTTGCTTCAGCTTGTAATGCTTGGAGTAGGATATATAATTTCAAGACTTTTAATTAACATAGTAACAACAGCCGACGAAGTAGTTATTGGACACATTTTGGCAATTGCTATATTTGTATTGCTAGGAATAAGGTTAATTATTAAGGCACTAAAGAATGATATAATCAATGAAAAATTAGAAGAGAAAATGGAATTAAAAAAATACATTCTTCCATTGGTGGTAATTGGAGGATATACAATAACTACAGGTATTGCAGCAGGACTTTGTAATACGAATCCTTTGAATTTAGGAATTTTAGTAGTGGTTGTAACATGGGTTGCCGCATATACAGGAATGTATACAGGATACAGAGCAGGATTTGAACAAAAAACAAAGGCTTATATAGCAGGTGGAGCATTGTTGGTTATCGTTGGAATTGACATGGCAATCAGATGCTTTGTATTAGGTTAGAAATTGAAAAATAAACTTAATAAGAAAACCGAAAGTGGTATGAAAACCGACTTTCAGAAAATAAGTATAAAAATAGTGCTTTGCTGGAAAAGTGAAGCACTATTTTTTGCCCTTTGTCAAGAATGGGAGGTAACTCAAGTTAATAACAAGTCTGCGAATTACATTCACAGCCTGGTATTTGTTTGCGTGCAAAATAAGTGAAAGCCGGATTATAACTTTCGATTTTGAAGTATACACATAATTTTTTCGATTCCGATAATCAAATATCCAATAGACAAAATAATAAAAAGTATAATTATTGAAAAAATTGTTACCCGCTCATATCCAAGTTTATTTATATCAAGAAAAAAATAAGGAGCCTCATTTAAATGAAAATATGAAGACGCAGGCACCTGATAGAGTCTTACAAATGTAAAAATAAGATAAACAAAAGGATATAAAGCCCAGATGAAGGGAGCATTTAATTTCTGCAATCCCTTAGGGGCGAAAAGAAGCCAGTCTACAACATAAAAAAGCGGAAGCAGATAATGAGCAAATAAATCTTTTATAGGAAGATTTAAGATGTTATTTATAAGCAGAGGATATTTGTAATTAGCAACCATATAGTGAAATATGAAAAATGTTAAGATTATTGACATAAGGCTCATTCCTTTAAATAAAACAAAAAAATGTGAGTATTCTTTTAAAGCAGTATATTTTTCCGAAAAAGAAATACGGTTATAAATCATTTTGATAATATTTAAAAGTAATATAATAAAACAGAATAAATTAGAAAGTACGGTAAAGTATCCAAAAAATCTAAATGTATTTGGTAAATCATCAATATCAATATGTAAATATAAAGAAAATGATGCTATTCCTAAAACGAATAATTTGAAAATCAGGGAAAAACTAAAAGAATTTATAAAAGCATATCTGTTTTTCATATCTGTAATTACCTCCAAAAAAATAATCTACAAAATGGGTTTACAAAATAATCTGCATAAAAATAGTGTGGGCAAAATGAAAAATATTAATCATGAAAATAAAGCAAAAACAAAGCAAAAAATAAAATTTCTTGAAGTGAATTGGCAGATAAAGTATAATGTATTAGTTAAAGTGGGCAGAATATGTGATTGAATAGAGGAACAAGATGGTACTTAAAGAAAATGTTTTAGATGTAGATACATATTTGATGTTAAGGGGAAAAGTTAAATGGAAACCATTGACTAAAGAACAGGCTAAAAAAGCATTGGAAAACAGTTTATATACAGTTGTTGCATATGAAAATGGCAAACCGGTAGGAATGGGAAGAGTCGTGGGAGATGGAGCAGTTATATGTTATGTACAGGATCTGATTGTAGTACCGGAATATCAGGGAAGTGGTATAGGATACAGACTATTACAAAATATAAAAGAATTTGTTTTAGAATTAAAGATTCCCGGTACGGAAATGATGTTTGATTTAATGTGTGCAAAGGGAAGAGAACATTTTTATAAAAAATGTGGATTTATAGAAAGACCAACGGACAAATTAGGTCCTGGAATGATTCAATACCTGTGATACCAGGGTTATAATTCCATAAACCACATGAGCTTGCTCAAATGTGGTTTATGGAATTCATGACCCGTCCCAACATGAGCATAAAAGTGGAATGAAATCCCACGATATGCGAATGTTGGTCAGATTGCGAGAGTGTGAAGCACGAAGCAATCTGAAGGTATCATATATATGTAAAAAAAGGAAAGATTTAGATAAGGCAGGTGTGATATGAATATTTATTTAATTAGACATGGCAGACAGAACAGTAAATTATGTAATGTTGATGTGGAATTGTCCGATGAAGGTAGAGAGCAGGCGCACTCAGTAGGAAAGCGTTTAGCTAAATATGGAATTGAAGTTGTGTATTCAAGCAATTTAATTAGAGCGAAGGAAACAGCAGATATAATAAATGAATATGTTAAGAAACCAAGATTTGTTGATGAAAGATTAAGGGAAGCAGAGTTTGGTGATTTAACAGGACTTGAAAACAGTGTCCTTAAAGAAAGATATAAGGATTTTCTCGCAGAGCGTTCAAAGATGGAAAAGGATATGGCATATCCCGGTGGTGAAAATTGTGAAATGGTATTTAACAGAGTTTTTGAAGCGATAGATGAGATAGCACATAAAGATTATGAAAATGTAGTGGTAGTAACTCATGGAGGTGCTATAAGGGCATTACTTACAGGCATAGTTAAGGCTGATTATGCTAAGTGGCTTACATTTGGCAGACAACTTGAAAATTGTAGTATATCTGAGATTATGTATGATAAAGATTTGGGAACATATCATATCGAGAGACTTAACGATTATGCTCATTTTGAAGATGAAGACAGATTATTAAGAAAACATTTTGGCAATGGATTTTTGAATCCAAATAAGTAATCAAGGAGTTAGTAATGGCAAAAAGTAATTACGACGGTAATAGTATTGCAGTATTAGAAGGGTTAGAAGCGGTTAGAAGAAGACCCGGAATGTACATAGGAAGTGTTGGAACAAAAGGGCTTAATCATTTGATTTATGAAATTGTTGACAACTCAGTTGATGAACATTTAGCAGGATATTGTAATGAAATAAAAGTAACATTGGAAAAAGACGGTAGTGCTACTATTAGTGATAATGGTCGAGGCATTCCGGTTGATATAAATGATAAGACAGGGCGTCCTGCAGTTGAAGTAGTATTTACAGTACTTCATGCCGGAGGAAAGTTTGGAGACGGAGGTTATAAGATTTCCGGTGGTCTCCATGGTGTTGGTGCATCAGTTGTAAATGCGCTTTCAGTATGGTTAGAGGTAAATGTTAAAAGAGACGGAAAAGTTTATAATCAAAGATATGAGCGTGGGAAAATAATGTATCCTTTGAAAGAAGTAGGAACATGTAGAAAAAATGACACAGGTTCAACAGTACAGTTTTACCCGGATGGCGAAATATTTGAAAAAACTTATTTTAAAGCAGATGCAATTAAAAGCAGATTACATGAAACAGCATATTTAAATCCGAATCTTACAATTATATTTGAAAATAAAAGAGTTGCAGAAGAAGAAGTAATTACTTATCATGAGCCTGATGGAATTTGTGCGTATGTTGCAGAATTAAATAAAGAAAAAGAAAAGGTTCATGATGTAATTTATTTCAAAAAGACTGTTGATGGGATTGAAATGGAAGTAGCATTTCAGTTTGTAAATGAATTTTCTGAAAATATTTTAGGATTTTGTAACAATATTTACACACAGGAAGGTGGAACACATCTTACAGGATTTAAATCAAAATTTACAATGGTAATAAATCAGTATGCAAGGGAATTAGGAATATTAAAGGAAAAGGATGCTAATTTTACAGGGGCAGACGTTAGAAACGGTATGACGGCAGTTGTGGCAGTTAAGCACCCTGAACCAAGATTTGAAGGACAGACAAAGACAAAATTAGATAATCCTGATGCCGGAAAAGTTGCTGCTGAAATTACAGGTGAAGAATTGGTATTGTATTTTGACAGAAATGTTGAAGTACTTAAAAATGTTATTGCATGTGCTGAAAAATCAGCAAAAATCCGTAAGCAGGAAGAAAAAACAAAAACAAATATGCTTACAAAGACAAAGTTTTCAATAGACAGTAATGGAAAACTTGCTAACTGTGAAAGCAGAAAAGCAGAAGAATGTGAGATATTTATTGTCGAAGGAGATTCTGCCGGTGGTTCAGCAAAAAGCGCAAGAAAGCGTAGAACACAGGCAATTTTACCTATAAGAGGAAAAATCTTAAATGTTGAGAAAGCTTCTATCGACAAAGTTCTTGCAAATGCAGAAATTAAGACAATGATTAATGCGTTTGGATGTGGATTTTCTGAAGGCTATGGAAATGATTTTGATATAGAAAAATTAAAGTTTAACAAGATTATTTTAATGACGGATGCCGATGTTGACGGAGCTCATATCGATACATTGTTATTAACATTTTTCTATAGATTTATGCCTGAATTAATTACGCATGGACATGTTTATTTAGCAACACCGCCATTATATAAGGTTGTACCTAAAAAGGGAAAAGGTCAGTATTTATATGATGACAAAGCTTTAGAAAAATACAGAAAAGATCATAAAGGATTTACGCTTCAAAGATATAAAGGCTTAGGAGAAATGGATGCAGACCAGTTGTGGGAAACTACACTTAATCCTGAAACGAGAATTTTGAAGCAGGTAGAAATAGAAGATGCAAGATTAGCATCAGAAGTAACAGAAATGCTTATGGGAAATAACGTAGGACCTAGAAGGGACTTCATTTACGAACATGCGACAGATGCAGAATTAGATATATAAGCATTTAGGAAACAAAATGAATTTATTTTCTATAGATGTTTCCGATTACCAACCCCATCGTAGAGAGGGACAATACATATTATATAGGAGTAACATATGTCAGAACAGATAGTGAAAACAGAATATTCTGAGGTAATGCAAAAATCATACATAGATTATGCTATGAGCGTAATTTGTGCCAGAGCACTTCCTGACGCAAGAGATGGACTTAAGCCGGTACAGAGAAGAGTTTTGTACGCCATGGAACAGTTAGGACTTAACTATGATAAACCACATCGTAAATCAGCACGTATAGTTGGTGAAGCAATGGGTAAATATCATCCACATGGTGACAGCTCAATTTATGAAACATTAGTTGTAATGTCTCAGGATTTTAAAAAGGGAATGGCTTTAGTAGACGGGCACGGAAACTTCGGCTCAATTGAAGGAGACGGAGCTGCCGCAATGCGTTATACGGAAGCAAAATTAAAGAAATTTACACAGGATGTATATTTAGCAGACTTAGATAAAGATGTTGTTGATTTCATGCCTAACTTCGATGAAATGGAAAAAGAACCTGTAGTTCTTCCGGTAAAAGTTCCTAACATTTTAGTTAACGGAGCAGAAGGTATTGCCGTTGGTATGGCAACAAATATACCTACTCATAATTTAGGTGAAGTAATAGATGCAGTTATCGCATATATGGAGAATAATGACATTTCAACAGAAGAATTACTGGAAATAATGCCGGGACCGGATTTCCCAACAGGAGGAATTGTAGCCAACAAATCCGAGTTGGCAGACATTTATAAGACAGGAAACGGTAAATTAAAATTACGTGGAAAGCTTGAATTTGAAAAAGGTAAAGGAAAAGAGAAAGACAAGCTTGTAATAACAGAAATTCCTTACACAATGATAGGTGCTAATATTAGTAAATTTATATCAGACGTTATTTCACTTGTGGAAAATAAAAAAACAAATGATATTGTTGATATTTCAAATGCATCAGATAAAAATGGTATAAGAATAGTACTTGAACTTAAAAAAGGAGCAGATGTAGAAAAACTTACAAATATGCTATATAAAAAGACAAGGCTTGAAGATACATTTGGTGTAAATATGCTTGCCATAGCTGATGGAAGACCGGAAGTTATGGGGCTTAAATCAATAATTAAGTATAATGTGGATTTTCAGTATGAAATAACTACTAGAAAATATACAACAATGCTTAATAAGGCTTTAGAACAAAAAGAAATAAAAGAAGGTCTTATAAGAGCAACAAATATTATTGATTTGATTATTGAAATTATCAGAGGAAGTCAGCAGTTAAAACAGGCAAAGGAGTGTCTTGTAAATGGAAATACTGAAGGCATTAAATTTAAGAATCCTGAATCAGAACTGTTAGCAGCTAATCTTAATTTTACAGAAAAGCAGGCACAGGCAATTCTTGATTTAAGACTTGCTAAATTAATAGGTTTAGAAGTTCTTGCATTGCAGAAAGAATATGAAGATTTAGTAAATAAAATTGCTAAATACGAGGATATTCTTCACAGCAGACGTTCCATGACAAAAGTAATCAAGAAAGATTTGCTTGCAATCAAGAAAGAATATGGTCAGCCAAGAAGAACTGTTATTGAAGATGGAAAAGAAGCTGTATTTGATGATAATAAGATAATTGAGCAGGAAGTAGTATTTGTAATGGATAAATTTGGTTATGCCAAATTAATTGACCAGGCCACATTTGACAGAAACAGAGAAGCGGTAATTAAAGAAAACAAATATTATTTTAATTGCATGAATACAGACAAGGTGTGCATTTTTACAGACAATGGAAACATGCATCAGATAAAGATAATAAAAATGCCGATTAAAAAATTTAGGGATAAAGGTGTTCCAATAGATAATCTTGGAAATTACAGTAGTGCAGGAGAAAGCATTGTGGCATTATTTAGTGCTTCAATGATTAAAGATAAGAAATTATTGTTTACTACTAAAAAAGGTATGATGAAGCTTGTTGATGGCAGTGAATTTGAGACAACAAGAAATACAATTGCAGCTACAAAGCTTGGGGAAGATGACAGTCTTGTAGGAGTTCAGATTACAAGAATTACTTCAAAGCCTGTCGAGGATGAAGAGTATGAAATGCCGATTGCATTAACAGGAGGTTCAGATGACGAATTTATGCCTATGGATGATGTTCAGTTAGAAATGAATTTTGATACACCTTCGCAAATGGATAGTGCAGGAAATAATACAGAACTTCAGTATACAAGGGAAATATTAGTTCTTCAGACGGAAAATGGGGTATTTTTAAGATTTCCACTTAAGGAGATTCCTGAAAAGAAGAAAACTGCAGTTGGTGTAAGAGGAATTAAATTAAATGCAGATGATTGTGTAAGTAATGTTTATCTGTTAGATGTAGGAGACAATGATGTTGTTGAATACAAGGGAAAGAAAGTTGAACTTAGAAAACTTAAAACAGGAAGAAGAGATACGAAAGGTGTTAAAGTCCGAATATAAATAAGGACTTAGGAGAAAAGAGGGATACACTTGAAAAGTAAAATTTTTACAAAAATAGCAAAGAATATACAGGTTACAATTTTAGCAATTGCAATTATCGTAAGTAGCATACAGTTTAGTGGAGTTACGGAAGTCAAAGCAGATGACGCAACATTTGAGGCGAGCATAAGTGGATTTCCGGAAAGTTACAAGCCGTATTTAAGACAGTTACATGCAACATATCCTAACTGGACATTTCAGCCTTTTAATACAGGAATTGATTTTGGAACAGCAGTAGATAATGAAGCATCTAATGACAGAAGTCTTACACATACAAACTATTCAGAGTTTTTACAGAGCAATGCTTCAGGTGACTATAATACAGCTACAGGAAAATATATTGCAAAAGATGGAAGTACATGGGTAACAGCTTCTAAAAATGCAGTAGCATACTTTATGGATCCAAGAAATTTTCTTAACGATACATATGTTTTTATGTTTGAAAATTTAGCATATGATGCAGTTAATCAGACACAGGCAGGCGTTGAGGCAATACTTACAGGTTCATTTATGGCTAATACAAATATAGCTTACCTTGATGCAAATGGAACATATATTCCAACGGCAGAAAGCTATTCATCAAAGATATTGCAGGCGGCTCAGACTTCAGGTGCAAGTGCATATTATATTGCTTCAAAAATATTACAGGAAGTAGGTTCAGGTAGAAACGGAATTTATGCAGGAATGGGAGCAAGTGGAAGTGTATCCGGAAATTATTCAACATCATATAAAGGAATTTATAATTTCTATAATATAGGTGCAAGTACAAGTTCACAGCCCATTTTAAACGGTTTAAAATGGGCTTCAAACGCAAAGAATGGATATGGTACACCTTGGAATACTCCGGGAGCTTCAATAATAGGTGGAGCACAATATATAGCTGAAAAGTATATCAATGTAGGACAGAATACAACATATTTGCAGAAGTTTAATGTAACAGCTAAAAATACATATAAACATCAGTACATGACAAATATATTTGGCTGTGCATCAGAGACAGGAACTACAGCAAAAGCTTATGATACATTGGGAATTAAAAGTAATCAGCGTCATTTTATAATTCCTGTATACAACAATATGCCTGGAGATAATACAACTGTTACAATGGGCAAATCAGGAGATAAGACAGGTGTTATTACATCAAATGTAAATCTTAGACAGGGCCCAAGTACCGGATATAGTTCATTAACTAAATTAAGTAAAGATGATGTCGTTACAATAAAAGAAAACGTGCTTACAGACAGAAATTATTCAGTAAGCTGGTTAAGTAATCCATATTGGACCAAAGTTGATGTAGTAAAAAACGGAGTTTCTTATACAGGATATGTTTCAACAGAATATGTTACACCTGAAGTTGAAAATAATTTGATTACAGGTACAACAGTAAGTGTTAAGGCAACTACATCAAATCCTAATGAAAAAGTAATTTACCGTTCAGACAATCCTGCTGTAGCAACAGTTGATGATGCAGGAAATATTACCGCTGTAGGTGATGGAACAACTACAATAAGAGCATTTGCAGTAAGTGGTAATTTTGCAACATATACAATACAAGTATTCACAAAAGGATGTGTATTAGATAAGACAAAGGCAACAATTGGTGTAGGGAAGAAAGTAAAATTAAATGCAACAGTATATCCTACTGATGCACCGGATAAGACAGTAACATGGACTTCAAGTAACACGTCAGTAGCTAAAGTTTCAAAAACAGGAAAAGTAACAGGTGTTGGAGTAGGAAATGCTACAATATCTGCGACTGCAACAGCTATAGGTGGAGCTGTAGGTACTTGTAAAATTAAAGTTATACGTCCGGTAACAGGAGTAAAACTTAATAAAACAAAGAAGACTTTAAGAGTGGGAAACACATATACTTTAAAAGCAACTGTGATTCCTGAGGATGCTACTAATAAAAATGTAAAATGGAAATCAGATAACACGGCAGTAGCTAAAGTTAAAAAGGGAGTGGTAACAGCAGTAGCTCCGGGAACAGCAACAATTACAGTTACTACTAACAATGGTAAAAAGACAGCAACGGCATTGATAACTGTTATTTCAGGTCAGATTGGCTTTAAGTCTGTTGCTTCATATAATCAGAACACAATTAAACTGACATGGAATGCGGCAACAAATGTAAGTGGATATATTATTTACAGAAGAAACAGTGCAGGCAAATATAAAAAGATTGCTAAATTGTCGGCTTCCGTAACATCATATAAAGATAAAAAACTTGTTACAGGAAACACATATAGCTACAAAATAAGAACTTATACTGTTAGTGGTGGAAAAACACATAAATCATCATTCTCAGCAGCAGCATCTGCAAAAGTAGTTCCAAAGAGGGTAAAATTTGTATCCGCAATGGCGTTGCAGGGAAATAGTGCTGTAGTAAGATGGAAGAGAGATAAATGGGTTACAGGATATCAGGTATACAAAAAGTCAAACATCCAGTTAAAATATAGAAGAGTAAGAACAACAAAGAAAAATACTGTTGTAAAATTTACTGATGGTAAAGCAGTTTCCGGCTATACATATTATTACAAAGTAAGAAGTTACAAGGTAGTTTATGGGAAAAAAGTATATGGAAAATATTCTAAGGTTGTATCTTTGAGCAAATAGCAGTAATATGTAGTAATAAATTAAAAGGAATTGAAAGAGAAAACAATGATAAAGTTAGTTGTAAGCGATGTAGATGGAACATTAATAAAACCGGGGGAGACAAGAATAAGTGAGAAAACATTGTCTCTTTTGGGTGAATTAAAGGAAAAAGGAGTTTTGTTTGCGGTAGCATCAGGGAGAGACTATGATGCTATCAGACCCCTTTTTGGAAAGATAAAAAATGACATTATTTATATCACTAATAATGGTGGAGTTGTTATGTATCAGGGGAAAGTCTTATGTAAGACACCTATAGATAAAATGCTTAGCGTAACAATAATGAATGAAATGCAGAAGAAAAGAGACTGCAGAGTTCTTTTAGCAGGAGAAACAGGATCTTATGTAAGCACATATGATACTGATTTTACAAGATATCTTGCAGAGCATGGATTTTCCACAGAAAATGTAAAGGACTTTAAGGAAGTTAAAGAACCTATTACAAAAATCTCCATATATGCAAAATATGGACTTACAGAGGAATTTTATGAATCAATAGTTGACAGATGGGGTGATAAAATAAAAATCGCCATATCAGGCAATAATTGGGTAGATTTAACTGATGAATATGTGAATAAGGGAAATGCACTTGCAGTTGTACAGCATATATTCGAAGTTACTTCAGAAGATACAGTAACATTTGGAGATAATTATAATGATGTTGAAATGTTTGAACGTTCTTATTATAGTTATGCAATGCAACATTCTCCTTCAGATATAAGAAAGTGTGCAAAGCATATAACTCCTGATGTTGACTCTATATTAGAAGATATTTTGAGAATGTAATTGAAAGGTAGGGTATCAGTTATGATAAAGAAAAAAGTTATTGCCTTAGGCATTAGTATGGTAATGGCAACAACAGTTCTTAGTGGATGTGGTTTAAAAAGCGATACTCCTGTAGTCGGAGATTTGTTTGGACTTAAAAGTGATGAGGCATTTGTAGTAGACAAATTAATATGCTCGGTGTCGGAAGCAAAATTAATAATACTTAACAGTGCAAATAAATACAAAAATGACTTTGGAGGAATTGTTGACTGGAGCCAGAAACTTGAGAAGACTACACTTGGTGATTTTGTAAAAGACGAAGTAAAGAATGATATATCAATCACATACACAATGGCAGCTTTAGCTGATAAGAATAATGTAACAATAGATGATGCAGAAAAGACTTCAATAGCTGCAGCAGCAAAAGAGTATTATAATAGTCTTACAGATGAAGAAAAGGATTATACAACGGCAACAGAAGAGACAGTTGAAACATTATTTACAAATTATTACAAGGCAAAGAAAGCTTATAATACATTGACAGCTAATGTAGGAGAAGAGATAAGCGATGAAGAAGCCAGAGTAATTAAAGTTCAGTATATTCATATCGATACTACAAAGACGAAAACAAATAAAGCAACTAAACAGTTAGAGGAAGTAATAAGTCTTGTTAATGGTGGATATCAGACATTTGCAAAAGAAGCAAAGCAGTATAGTGATGATGAATTAGTAACAAAAACAATAAAGAAAAATGAGGCAACACAGGATTATGAAATTGCCGCATTTGATTTAGCAAATGAAGAAATGAGTTCAATAATTACTCAGGATGACGGATTATATCTGGTATATTGTGAAAACAGTTATTTAAAAGATGAGACAGCACAGAATAAGAGTGCAATTATTGAAAGTACTAAGAATTCTGCATTTAGTAAGGTATATGACAATTATATCAGCGACGTAAAGAGTGATTTTAATACATCTGCATGGGATGATATAGCACTTCCTGATGGAGAAAATATGGTTAGCACAAATATAATGGATGTGTTTGATACTATTGCAGCTGAATAATATAATTTGAATTATTTAAGATTGGGATTGTGAGTGTACATGACACAAAAAATCCGTAAGTATCCAAACTGGGGTTTTTGACCCAACATATATTTAATTTAATAATAAAAAAAGAACTGAAAATGATACGTTAATGTCAAGCAGACAAAATATCATTTTCAGTTCTTTTTTTATATTGTTATGAATGAAATATAATACATTGATATATATTCGTATTAGTATATATTCATATCTATGCTTATTATTAATTCTAATTCATAAATCTTTTATTTGACTAATGCTCAGGAACTTTAGGATTATTATCTGTAACATTGTCTTGAGAAGTTATTTCTTCCTAATTGTTTTTATTGTTGTTTTTACTTATATTTTCATTTTTCATCTTTTGGGCATCTTCTTTTTTGTTCTTGTTACCATTGTTGTTTATATCATCTTTTTTTATTAATGCAATTAATTTTTTCTTAAATATAAGAGCTAAAAGAATTAACAATGATACAAGTGAAATAAGTATTCCGTAAACAAATCCACTAGGTGTATATTTAAATGTAACGGAGTGTGTTCCCTGTGATACATAAACACCCATTAATGAGCCGGAACATATAGCAATAGGTTTTACTTTGTTCCCGTCAACATATACTGACCAACCTTTGTCATATGGGATTGAAGTGTAAAGTAATCCGCTTGATGCAGCAGTTACAGAACCTTCAATTTTAGTATCTTTAAATGATTCGATAGTGTATGGCTGAGAATTTAATAATTCATAATCAACAGCCCATGCATCACTGTCAAAAGCATAACCATAGCATTCGGAAATTGCAGAACCATCTCCGGCTGTAATTGTAATTGTGCTTCCTTTCTCAACGGTACCGATATGGCAGATATAATTCTGCTGAGTTGATGAGAAAGATTGTGATGTTGTAACACCATCAGGTGTAGTAATATTGGCATTTAAAGTTTCAGCAGATGTAGGACAGTAGAAATATACATCCAAACTTGACGGTGTGACAGTTGGAATATTATTATCTGTTCCGTCGCTTGGAGCAAATTCTGCAGTAAATGAAGCTGTACTGTCTGACTGAATTTTATGGAATATTGTACTGCCACCGCTAATAGCTGTAGTTACAAAACTGTTTTGAATTGTAAATGGGTCACTACCTGATAAATCCCATTCAGACATTGTACTTGAGTTAATTACAAATCCAAGAGGAAGACTCTTTTCATATTTATAAATATTAAGTGTTGTCTGATTATTTCCATCAGCCATATAACTTGCTGATGATAAAAGTGAACTCTCTGTTGGGAAAGAAGTATCACCGGTAGAGTATTCATATCTTAATGAGAATAAAGCTGCTGTAAGTGGAGTAATTCCATATGATGAATAAGCGTTAAATGATGTCTGTAATCCGATAGAAGTAAAGTAATCCTGAATAGCTGCGGATGATACAGATGAGAAAGTAGAAATACTATTGTATTTGAACAATGCTCCATCATTACGTGTTCTATGTGATAACTGTTCGCTTCTATAGAACTTAACTCCATCAGCGTCAGCATCTTTCTTTGCAGCTTCATTTAACTGCTTGAAGGCTTCGTTACTTTCAACATAAGCATCCCTGTTAGAAGTACTTGGAATACCTGTAACGTTGAAGTTAAGAGTTAATTCTATAAATACAACTATTGTTAATAAATATGAAATAAGGAATTTAAAATTCTCATGATATTTATACAATGCAATAAGTACAACGTAAATAACAAGGAATAATAAACTTGTGTAAATTATTTTTGTAATGTCTGTTGTTATTACTAAATCACTGAAAAAGTCAGCATTCTTGAACAATTCTTCTAATACAAGAATTAATAAAGCAGAGCCTGCAAAAGTAGCGACTAAATGTTTTCCATTTATTTCTCTTATATGTAAAAATGCTTCATATGCCATAGTTACAATAAGAAAAATGTAAATAAATGATTCTCTACATGGAAGGCTGTTTGGAAAATGGAATCCATGCCATATGTAGTTTGGAATATTAAAACTAAAGCTTAAAAGGAAAATTAAAGCTAAAGCTGTTTTACCAATTCGCTCTTTGATATTAATTTTTTTGCAGATTACAAATAATGGAACCAAAATAAATACTATGATAGAACAGTAGATATTAGGGTCATGTGGATACTTTAAATCTGCAACTGGAATTGCAAATAACGATCTGAATAACATATATAATACTGAAAAATATTCTTCAAGTTTTTCAGGAAAACTTGAGTCAGCAGATTTTGTTGTTAAAAGGTTAAAATATTCAGGAAGAACAACGCATGCTGCAAGTCCACCTGCTAATAATGAATATAAAGCAAAATCTTTAATTGCAATAAGGTGAGATTTAACTTTATTTATTTCTTCATCAAAATTACGAACTAATGATAAGTAAATGAAGTATAAAACACTGTAAATACATAACATAATTGCTATATAGTAATTAGAAAAAATTGTTAAAGCAAGAGAAATGCAGTACATTTTACATTTTCCTTCATTAACAAGTCTTTCAAGTCCAAGCATAATAAATGGAAGAAGGAACATACAGTCAAGCCACATAATGTTCCAGCTAAAAGCTGCAAAATATGCTGATAAAGCATAAAGCATACTAAATATCACAACGATTAAGTCTTTATTACCAAATCTTTTTGAAAGATAGTATGCAGCTGAAAAACCGGCAAGTCCCATTTTAGCAACAATAAAGAAACTTACTGCATCTGAAATTGTTCCCGGTAAAAATAAAACTAAGAGATTGAACGGACTTGCAAGATAGTAAGCCGCAAGAGCTACAAAGTTCATACCACCACCAATTTCCCAGGTATAAAGAAGGCTGCCACCGGAAGATAATTTTTCTTTTAAAATATCTAAGTAAGGTGCATACTGATGATAACAGTCACTACGAAGGTACATTTGGTCTCCAAAAGGATAGACATCCTTAAAGTAGTAAACAAATAACATTGAAATTACAGGCAAAATAAAAGCAAGCAAATATAACTTGTTTTCATCGAACCATTTTGAGATTGAAAAATTTTTCTTGTTCATTTTTATTCTCCTTAAACATCCTCAATTCATTATATATTAATGTAAACACGAACCGATATAAATATAAGTCCGCTTTACTTAAAAATAAATAATTTACTTATTATGTAATTGATAATTACCGTTAAAATCATGGCAAATATCTTAGTACGATATATATTGAAAGCCGCAAGCTGTGCTATTAATAACATTACTTCAGTCATGATAAGGGTGGCAAATCTTGCACACACAAATTTATTAAAGGAATGTAAAACATCCTTAATATTATCAAAACCCATTTTAAAAACCCATCGTCTGTTAGTCGAGAATGAAAATATCACGGCACATAACCATGACAATGCATTTGAAAACATAACGTTCATTCCAAGAACAGACAAAAATGCATAAACGCAATAATCTATAATAGCTGTAAATACGCCAAAAAAGATGTATGATATCATTTCATAACTTAAAAGACCATATAGAAACTGCCTTATTTCAGGATTTTTTATATGGCACAAAATAGCCTTGCGGATAACAATAATTGAATCTTTTACTTTCATAATTTATTATCCTTTTTATTATCTTTTATCTGTAAAATCGGGTGATTGGTAAAAAGTAATAAAATCATCGTAATAACTAACAATGATAATAATTAAACACAAAGACCATTTTACTATAAAATGTAAAAAAAGGAAAGACAAAAAGCCTGACAATCAATTGACAGTCAGGCTTTTAAATTTTAATTAATTATTTATTGTTATTTTTTTCTAATTCCTGCATTTTCATAGCTCTTACTTTTAATGGTAAGCCAAATAAAGTAATGAATCCGTCAGCGTCATGATGGTCATATAAATCACCTGTTGTAAATGATGCAAGACTTTCATTATATAATGAATATGGAGAAGTTGTTCCGGCTTTAATAATGTTTCCTTTGTAAAGTTTGAATTTAACTTCACCTGTAACATATTCCTGAGTTGATTCAACAAATGCCTGAACTGCTTCACGAAGAGGAGTAAACCATTTTCCTTCGTATACAATCTGAGCTAACTTGTTGCCCATATCTTTCTTTGTTTCCATTGTAGCACGGTCAAGAACTAATTCTTCAAGCTGTCTGTGAGCTTCCATAAGAATTGTTCCACCTGGAGTTTCATAAACACCACGTGATTTCATACCAACTACACGGTTTTCAACGATATCGATAATTCCAATTCCGTGCTTTCCACCAAGACGGTTTAATTCACGAATGATGTCAGAAACTTTCATCTGCTTTCCGTTAACTGAAGTAGGAACACCCTTTTCAAATGTCATTGTAACATATTCAGGTTCATCAGGTGCCTTTTCAGGAGAAACACCTAAAACTAAAAGATGTTCATAGTTTGGTTCATTTGCAGGATCTTCTAATTCTAAGCCTTCATGGCTGATGTGCCATAAGTTTCTGTCACGGCTGTAACTTTGATCTGTACCAAATGGAAGGTCAATTCCATGAGCTTTACAATATTCAATTTCAGCTTCACGTGAATCCATTTTCCACTTATCATCTCTCCAAGGAGCAATAATCTTAATGTCAGGAGCTAAAGCTTTGATACTAAGCTCGAAACGAATCTGGTCATTACCTTTACCTGTAGCACCGTGGCAAATAGCAACTGCACCTTCTTTTCTTGCAATTTCAACTAATCTTTTTGCAATGCCCGGACGAGCCATTGAAGTACCTAATAAGTACTTGTTTTCATATACGGCGTCAGCCTGAACGCAAGGAACAATATAGTCATCGCAAAATTCATCTGTAATGTCTTCTATATATAATTTAGTAGCGCCTGAATATTTGGCTCTTTCTTCAAGACCATCTAATTCTTCACCCTGTCCACAGTCTACACAACAGCAAACTACATCATAATTATAATTTTCTTTTAACCAAGGGATGATAGCAGTAGTATCAAGTCCACCTGAGTATGCTAAAACAACTTTCTCTTTCATGTGATTCCTCCATTAATATTTTTACTATCTGATACTATACAACAATGATGTATAAAATGCAAGATAAAATTAAAAATGAGCTATTTTATGCAAAATTTAAAGAATATATTGCATAATATGCATAAAAGATGTATACTGAACCACGGACAAAAGAAAGAGAAATTAATAAATTTATATCTTTAATAAGAAAAGATAGGATTACAGTAACCAATCTTTGACATATATAAAGGAAAGGATTAAAATAAAAGTTACGGCAATTAAATAGGTAATTATAGAATTTAGTTAGTTTTTTACCGAATAAATAGAGGAGGCTGTTATGATAAAAGTAGGAATCATAGGTGCTACAGGATATGCGGGAGTAGAAATAGTAAGATTGCTTCAGCAGCATAAAGATGCAGAGGTTGTATGGTATGGCTCAAGAAGCTATATAGATAAGAAGTATGCAGACGTATTTGCGAATATGTTTGAGATAGTTGATGAAAAATGTCTGGATGACAATATAGAAGAGTTGGCAGATAAAGTAGATGTAATATTTACAGCAACACCACAGGGATTATGTTCATCATTAGTTAATGAAGAAATATTAAATAAGGTAAAGATTATAGATTTAAGTGCAGACTTCCGAATTAAGGATGTTGCTACTTATGAAAAATGGTACAAGATAGAACACAAAAGTCCTGAATTTATAGATGAAGCTGTTTATGGATTATGTGAAATAAATAGGGAAAAGACAAAGAAAGCAAGATTGATTGCAAATCCGGGATGTTACACTACATGTAGCATTTTGTCAATATATCCTATGGTAAAAGAAGGATTAATTGATCCAAAATCAATTATTATAGATGCTAAATCAGGAACGTCAGGAGCAGGAAGAGGAGCAAAAGTTCCAAACTTATTTTGCGAAGTAAATGAAAACATAAAAGCTTATGGTGTAGGAACACACAGACACACACCTGAAATAGAAGAGCAGTTAGGATATGCTGCAGGCGAAGAAGTGCTTATAAACTTCACACCACACTTAGTACCAATGCAGAGAGGAATATTAGTAACTGCATACGCAAATCTCAAAAAAGAAGTTACATATGAAGAAGTAAAAGCAGTTTACGATAAATATTATAAAAAAGAACAGTTTATAAGAGTATTAGAAAACGAAACACCACCTGAAACAAGATGGGTAGAAGGAAGCAATTATGTAGATGTAAGCTTCAAAATAGATGAAAGAACAGGACGAATCATAATGATGGGAGCCCTTGACAACCTCATAAAAGGAGCAGCAGGCCAGGCAGTCCAAAACATGAATATAATATTTGGATTACCGGAAAACGAAGGCTTACAACAAGTACCAATGTTCCCATAAGTACAACTTATCGCCATTCTACTAACCATACAAAACATATTGGGCAAGCTAGCTTGCAAACAATATGTTTTGTATGGTTAGAGAAGCACGGCGAAAGCCGTGTTGCACATCGGAACGAAGAGACGATGTGAAAAGAATGGCGAAAGTCAGGGAATCACAAATGTAAACACAGCGAGATGAAAGTTGCAAAGCAACTGGAATCGAGCTGAATATGGAAACATATTGGGCAAGCTAGCTTGCAAACAATATGTTTTGTATGGTTAGAGAAGCACGGCGAAAGCCGTGTTGTACATCGGAACGAAGAGACGATGTGAAAAGAATGGCGAAAGTCAGGGAATCACAAATGTAAACACAGCGAGATGGAATCTGCGAAGCAGATGTAAAATTTGGAGGCAATATAATGAAGAAAATAAAAGGCGGCGTAACAGCACCACAGGGCTTTTCAGCAATGGGCTTAAACGCAGGAATAAAAAAAGATAAAAAAGACATGGCAATGATATACAGTGTTGTACCTTGTACAGCAGCAGGAACATTTACAACAAATCAGGTAAAAGCAGCTCCCGTAAAATGGGATCAGAAAATGATATATGAAAACGAATTTTCACAGGCAGTTGTATGTAACAGCGGAGTAGCTAATGCATGCACAGGTGAAGAAGGCATGAAATACTGTGAAGAAATGGCACAGGAAACAGCAGCAATGCTTGGGATTGACAAGGAAAGCGTATTAGTTGCATCTACAGGTGTAATAGGAGCTCAACTTCCTATGGATAAAATTGTAAACGGAATAGGAATGCTCGTACCTACATTAGATGCAAGTTTAGATGGTGGACATTTGGCAGCGGAAGCAATAATGACAACAGATACAGTACCAAAAGAAGTAGCAGTTGAATTAATGATAGGTGGCAAGAAGGTTACAATTGGTGGTATGTGTAAAGGATCAGGAATGATTCATCCAAATATGTGTACAATGTTAGGATTTATTACAACCGATGTTAACATTTCAAAAGATTTATTATATGAAGCATTAAGTAATGATATAAAAGATACATTTAACATGATTTCTGTAGATGGAGATACATCCACAAACGATACAGTATTATTACTTGCAAATGGATTAGCAGAAAATAAAAAGATTACTGAAAAGAACAAAGACTATTATAAATTTGTAGAAGCATTACATGAAGTAACAGTAACTTTATCAAAGAAGATTGCAGGAGACGGTGAAGGGGCAACAGCTCTTTTAGAAGTAAAAATGATTAACTGCGAATCAAAAGAACAGGCAGTTACATTAGCGAAATCTGTAGTTACATCAAGTCTTGTAAAAGCAGCAATTTACGGACATGATGCAAACTGGGGAAGAATCTTATGCGCAATGGGATATTCAACAGCTAAATTTAATCCTGATAGTGTAGATATTTATTTTGAAAGCAAAGTTGGAAAATTAAAAATAGTTGAAAATGGTAGAGCAACAGATTACAGTGAAAAGATGGCTACAAAGATTTTGTCAGAGCCTGAAGTTACAACAATTGCTGATGTGAAAATGGGAGATTGTGAAGCAACAGCATGGGGATGTGATTTGACTCATGAATATGTATCAATTAATGCAGATTACAGAAGTTAAAAAAGCAATTAATAATAAAAAAAGGAATAGAGAAAGAAGGATAGGCAGGCCATGATTATGAAGGGATCAAAAGAACTTGAGATGGAAAAATGGATTGAAAAAGGAAATGTATTAATTGAAGCGTTACCTTATATTCAGAGATTTAGCAGAAAAATTATTGTTATTAAATACGGCGGAAGTGCTATGCTTGATGAAAACTTTATGCAGAGTGTAATACAGGATATTACTCTTTTGAAATTAGTAGGATTTAAGCCAATCATCGTTCATGGTGGAGGTAAAGCAATAAGCGGTTTTGTTAATAAGCTTGGAATGGAGCCAAAATTCATAAACGGATTAAGAGTAACAGATGAAGATACATTAGAAGTTGCGGAAATGGTCCTTAATAAAGTAAATAAACAACTTGTTCAGATTGTGGAACAGCTTGGCGTAAAAGCAATCGGAATAAGTGGTAAAGACGGTGGCATGCTTAATGTTAAAAAGAAATATTCACAGGGTGAAGATATTGGATATGTAGGAGAAGTAACAAAGGTAAATCCGGATATCCTTTTAGATTTGATAGAAAAGGATTTCCTTCCTATTGTATGTCCGATAGGATTGGATGAAGATTTCCACGGATATAATATTAATGCTGATGATGCTGCAAGTGCAATCGCAGAAGCAGTAAATGCAGAAAAATTGGCATTCCTTACAGATACAGAAGGTGTTTATATGGATAAGGATGATCCAAATACAGTTATTTCTGAAATGACAGTATCTGAAGCAAAAAATTTGATTGAGGATGGAACTATTCAGGGAGGAATGCTTCCTAAGATTAATAACTGTATAAATGCTATTAACAATGGCGTTTCACGAGTACATATTTTAGATGGAAGAATTCCACACTGCTTATTACTTGAAATATTTACAAATAAAGGTATCGGAACAGCTATTTTAGCAGATGACCAGGAAAAATTTGGGAATGAATAGAAAACAAAATGAAGAGAGTTTTTCTATAAATATTTCCTATAATTAGCCAACAATCAAAGGATGTGGCAATATATTTATACAAGGAGAAATGAAATGACAGCTCAGGAATATATGGATAAAGCAGAGCAATTTTTAGTACATACATACAACAGATTTAAAATTGTAATAGAAAAAGGCGACGGAGTATATTTGTATGATGTAAATGGAAAGAAATATTTGGACTTTGCAGCAGGAATTGCTGTATTTGCATTAGGATATAATAATAAAAAATATAATGATGCATTGAAAGCGCAGATTGACAAGGTAATACACACTTCTAATTTATATTACAATGTACCGGCAATTGAAGCAGCACAAAAAGTTGTTGAGGCAACAGGTCTTAAAAAAGTGTTTTTCACAAATAGTGGAACAGAGGCAATTGAAGGTGCTATAAAAATGGCTAAAAGATATGCGTATGACAGGGACGGTCATGCAAATCATGAAATTATAGCTATGAACCATTCTTTTCACGGAAGAACATTAGGAGCGTTGGCAGTTACAGGAAATGCACATTATCAGGAACCATTTGGACCTATGATTGATGGAATAAAATTTGCTGAGTACAACAATCTTGAAAGCGTTGAGTCATTAATAACTGATAAAACATGCGCGATTGTTTTAGAAACACTTCAGGGCGAAGGTGGAATATATCCTGCAGATGAAGAATTTATCAAAGGAATAAGAAAGCTTTGTGATGAAAATGATATAATAATGATTTGTGATGAAATTCAATGTGGAATGGGACGAACAGGCAAAATGTTTGCTTATGAACATTATGGAATAAAACCGGACATCGTTACAGTAGCAAAAGCATTAGGTTGTGGTGTTCCTGTTGGAGCATTTGTTGCAGGAGAAAAAACATGTAACTCGCTAGTACCGGGAGATCACGGAACTACATATGGTGGAAATCCATTAGCTACTGCAGCAGTTTCTACGGTATTTGATTTATTTAAAGAAGAAAAAATCGTAGAAAATGTAAATGAAGTTGCTCCATATTTGGAAGAAAAATTGGATGAAATAGTTAAAGATTTTGACAATGTAACTGCAAGAAGAGGAAAAGGATTTATGCAGGGACTTGTCCTTACAACACCTGTAGGAGATACAGTTAATAAGGCTATTGAAAATGGTTTATTAGTAATTTCAGCCGGAAGCGATGTATTAAGAATGGTACCACCACTTACGATAACAAAAGAAAATGTTGATGAAATGATAGAAATATTAAGAAAGTCATTAGTATAAAAATTTCAAAACCTCACATAATACTTCAAAAGGGAGGAAAGTATTATGTGGGGTTTTATTATTGCATTAATTTCAGGAGCTCTAATGAGTATTCAGGGAGTTTTTAATACGAAAGTAACGGAAAGTTCAAGTATGTGGGTCGCAAACAGCTGGGTACAGTTTACAGCTTTAATTGTCTGCATAATTGCATGGTTTGTAACAGGCAGGGAAAGTATGACTGCAATATTTAATGTAGAACATAAATACATGCTTCTTGGTGGAACTATAGGGGCAGTAATTACATGGACAGTAATTAAAAGTATGGATAATCTTGGCCCGGCGCAGGCTGTACTGATAATTGTTATTTCTCAGATTGTTGTTGCATATCTGATAGAAGTTTTTGGAATATTTGGAGTGGAAAAGGTACCTTTTGAGTGGAGTAAATTAGTGGGAGTTGTTTTAGCCGTTGTGGGTATATTTATATTTAAAAAATAAAGTTAGCATATAAAGTAGATTAATATTAAATAAAATCAATAAAATCAGGTATTTGGATATTGCGATTTGAAATTTTATTAGGTATTATTATTGTGTACGTTTAAGGGAAACTCCGTAAAAAGGAGGAAAAATGTACAAAATATTAAATAAATTAAGTTATTTTACAAAGAATGTAAGCATTGTAGTGTTGATGATATGTGCAGGTATTATTTTAACGGGATGCGATGATTCTAAGGAAATAATGATTAACGAAGAAACAATTGAAGAGAGTTATGAATATACAGAAAATAAAAATCATATTTATGTATATTTAAGTGGAGAAGTTGAAAGCCCGGGTGTTTATAAATTAGAAAATGAAGCAAGATTATATCAGGCAATAGAGTTAGCAGGGGGCATGACAAAAAATGCCCAGAAAGAATATTTAAATCTTGCAGAGACAGTATATGATGGACAACAGATTCATATATTGTCTAAGAAAGAATATAAGAAAAGTCAGGAGCAGGACACTGATATTGTGCAGAATACAGATAGTGATAATGCTTTGATAAATATTAATACAGCGACACCTGAAGAACTACAGAGTCTTTCAGGAGTAGGTGAAACAAGGGCTAAGGCTATAATAGAATACAGGGAGAAGAATGGAAAGTTTCAGACAATAGAAGACATAAAGAATGTGTCAGGAATTGGAGATTCTACTTTTGAAAATATACAAAATGATATAACTGTAAAATAGAAGAAGAGGTATAAATGAAGGTTTTAGTGGTAGATGATGAGAAATTAATTGTTAAAGGAATCAAATTTAGTCTTGAACAGGACGGAATGGATGTTGATTGTGCATATGATGGTGGAGAAGCTATAGAGAAAATCAGAGAGAATATATATGATATGGTTTTACTTGATTTAATGCTTCCGATATTTGACGGGTATGAAGTGTGCCAACAGGTGCGTGAATTTTCAGATGTTCCAATAATTATGCTTACGGCTAAAGGCGATGATATGGACAAAATATTAGGACTTGAATACGGTGCAGATGATTATATCACAAAACCTTTTAATATTTTAGAAGTTAAGGCCAGAATCAAAGCAATAAACCGAAGAAATACGAAGAAGGCACCTAAGGCTGTGGAAAAGCCAAAGGTTATTGTAAGTGGTGATATGAAGCTTGATTTAGAAGATAAGAGATTATTTATCGAAGGAAAAGAAATAAATGTAACGTCAAAAGAATTTGATTTGTTAGGACTTTTAGCGACAAATGTTGGAAAAGTTTACAGCAGAGATGAATTGTTAAGATTGGTATGGGGAACTCATTTCCCGGGAGATGCAAGAACAGTAGATGTTCATGTTAGAAGATTAAGAGAAAAAATAGAAAAAAATCCTGCCCAGCCACAGTACGTACATACAAAATGGGGAATGGGATACTTTTTCCAGGGTTAAATAAATGAAGAAGATAGTAGATAAATTTATAAATGTTATTACAAGTATGAGATTTAAAGTATTTGTAATAACATTTATTGCGATTATAATACCGGTTATTGGCTCGAATTTTTTAATTGGAAAGATGGCGGTCAATAACTATTCAAAACAAAGATTTGAAAAATTTAAAACACAAAATTATATACTTAGAAACTGTATATTAAGCGAAAATTATATGGACAACCAGGATTCTGAAATTGCTGAGGCAGAAATGTCGCAACTTGCTACAGGATTTGAAGGAAGAGTTGAAGTTATAAATAGTGACTATATTATAATAAAGGACACATATAATTCAGACGAAGGAAAAACAAATATTTCTTCAAGTGTTATAAAGGCAATGACAGGTGATGAAGTATATAATTATTATGAGGAGCAGGAATATGTTGAATATGTACTGCCCATAATGTCTACTGTTACAGATGTAAATGGTAACAGTCAGACTAAAATACTTGGAGCAATGTATACAAGATATTCAACAACAGCATTTAAGGAATTTTATTACACAATACTTAACTACATAGTTGTTATTGATTTACTCTTGGGAGTATTTGCATTGATAATGTCATGGATTTGTTCAAGAATATTAGTTAAGCCTATTAAGAGTATAGAAGAGTCTATTGAACGTATTTCAACCGGAAATTTGAAGGCGAATATTGAAGAAAAAGGTGAGACGGAAGTTAAAAACATAATCAGGGAATTTAACCAGATGGTTGAAATAATTGCTAAGCAGGATGAGTCAAGACAGCAATTTGTTTCAAATGTATCCCATGAATTAAAGACACCAATAACTTCAATGAAGGTTCTTGCGGATTCTTTAGTAGGTCAGGAAAATGTGCCGGAAGAATTGTATCAGGAATTTTTGACGGATATAGCAAAAGAAATTGACCGTGAAAATGATATAATAACAGATTTGCTTAATCTGGTAAGAATGGACAGTGGAAATGATAAACTTAATATTTCAACAGTAAATATTAATGAACTTGTTGAAAGCACTTTAAAGAGATTAAGACCTATAGCAGAAGTAAAAAATATTGAAGTTGTGCTTGAAAGTTTCAGACCTGTAATGGCAGATGTAGATGAAGTCAAATTTAACATGGTTGTAACTAATTTAGTTGAAAATGCCATTAAATATAATGTGACTGACGGATGGGTAAGAGTATCGCTAAATGCAGATCATCAGTATTTCTATCTCAAAGTTGCAGACTCAGGAATTGGAATCGAAGATGACCAGCAGGAGCATATTTTTGAAAGATTTTTCAGAGTTGATAAGGCAAGAGCAAGAGAAACAGGTGGCACAGGACTTGGTTTGTCAATAACTAAAAATATTATATTGCTTCATGAAGGTACAGTTAAAGTTCATAGTAAAGAGGGAGAAGGAACTACATTTACAGTTCGTATTCCATTAAAGTATATTGAACAATAAAGATTGAAACGTGGTGTTTAATAAAATGAACAGATATAAGAAAATAATATGCAGCATTCTTGTGTGTGTACTTATGGTTACAGCGGTAGGATGTGGAAAAACAAAAAATAGCAGCACAAAAAAATATGATGGGAATTATATTTTTTATGTTAGCCGGGACAAAGATAAACTTGAAAATGAACAATATAAAACAAAGAGTTCAGATACCTTAGAACAGGTAGATGAAATGATAAAGAAGTTAACCGGTAAAGCCATTCCTAAAAAAGTAATTGTAAACAGTTACAATCTTTTGGATGGAATTTTAACATTGGATTTTAGTGAGGAATATCTTGAAATCAGCAAGGATGAAGAAGTGTTAATAAGAGCAGCAGTAGTTCTTACTTTAACTCAGATTGAGTCTGTAGATTATGTTGCATTTACCGTTAATGACAGTGCGTTGACAAGAAGAGATGGAACTATTATAGGAAATATGCAGGCCACTGATTTTGTGGATAATTATGGTAGTGATAATAACATTGTATTTTCAACAAGATTTATTCTCTATTACGGAAATGAAGATAGTTCTAATTTAAAAGAATGTGATGTTATGGAAAATTATACAGGAGAAGAATCTAAAGAAGAATTTATTGTAAAGAGACTAATAGAAGGTCCGGATGAAAAGGGATACAATAGAATTTTTTCAAAAGATATAAAGTTAATCAGCGTTATGACTACTGATAATATCTGTTATGTAAATTTCAATTCAAATTTTCTGACAGAACAGATAGTTGGTTCTCCTGAACTTGCAATATATTCCATAGTAAATTCATTATCAGAACTTAACTATGTTCATAAAGTTCAGATAATGGTAAATGGAGATACAAATGTAAGTTTTAAAGGAGTGAAGTTAGACAACGCTTTCATTAGAAACTTAGATTATATTGAAAATGAAACAAAAGAAGGAGAATAGCTATTAAAAGACCAATATTAACAATAACATTGGCTTTTGTACTTGGAGAGGTGATAGCTATATATGCACAGGCAGCATTGTTATTTGTAACAGTGCTGCTTGTTTTGCTTTCATTTATTTTACTACTATTTAAAAACAGGGAGCAAAAGATTGAAAAGGTAATGTTAATGACATTAAGTTTATGCTTTATGGTTGTTGGATATTTGATTACTGAGGGAGAACTTTCTAAAAAGAAATCAATAGATGAGATGAATGGACAAACAATCGTTGTTAATGGAGAAATTTTACAGATAACAGACACAAAATATGGATTTAGATACAAAATAAAAACAACGATAGAGAATTTAGCAGAAAATAATAAAAGAAATTTGAAAAAAATAAAGGATGTAAATTTGATTTTTGAAACGAAAGAAGAGTTATCTGTATCTATCGGCAACAATGTTAAATGCAAAGGCATAATTAATAGATTTGACAAAGCACGAAACAAAGGAAATTTTGATTCAGACAAATACTATCAGTCTCTTGGAATGTATGGAGAAATAGCAAATTGCAGTGTAGAGATAACTTCTAATGAGACAAACCTTATAAAACAGAGATTATATGATTTGAAGAAAAGTTATACAAGGCAACTTAAAAAGATTTGCAATGATAATAACGTAGGTGTTTTTAAGATATGTAACCTGGAAAACGGAGGGATTATACAGGGAATTTTGCTTGGTAATAAGAATGATATTAATGACGATATTAAGTCACTATATCAAATGAATGGAATTTCACATATTTTGGCAATTTCCGGGTTACACATTTCATTAATCGGCTTGTTTGTGTATTCATTAATTAGAAAGAAACTTAAATTTATACCGGCAGCGTTTTTTTCAATTTCAATTATCTTGTTATTTTCAATGATGACCGGATTCGGGGTGGCGACAGTAAGGGCAACAATTATGTTTATAATGAATATTGCCGGCGAAGTTTTGGGACGAAAAAATGATAGGATAAATGCGATAGCGTTAGCATTTTTACTTATTGTATGCAGTAATCCGATGGTAATAATAAACAGTGGATTTCAAATGTCATTTGCGGCAATAATAGGAGCAAATTTTGTATGGAAAATAACAGAAAAATTTATGGATATAAAAGGAAAAATGTGGAGCGCATTTGGATTTAGCTTGTGCATCACTATTGTTATGAACCCTATTATAGCCTGGAATTATTATCAGATACCAATGTATTCAGTACTACTAAATTTAATTATTGTTCCATTAATGGGAATCGTTATAGCGAGTGGATTTGTGGGACTATATTCTTCATATTTGTTTGTAATTATTGGAAAGATAACTATTTTGCCGGCGTGTCTGATTATAAAGATGTATGGTTTGTTATGTACAATAGTAGAGCATATTCCATTTTATAATGTGATATGTGGTAAGCCTAATGTAATTGTGGTTATAGTTTATTATTTTACAATTGCAGGCATGTGTATAGTAATGAAAATATATTTAAAGAAAAATGAAGATAAAGAGAGCAAAAAGATAATTCCAAAAACAGGCCAAATTGTCGAAAATGAAAGGAGTAAGAAAGCAAAAAAGAGAAAAATTTTCATTAAAAAAATTACATTTGTTTTTGGAAGTTTCATAATAATAACGATAAGTTTATTTGTGCATATATTTACGGGATTTGAAGTTAATTTTCTTGATGTAGGGCAGGGAGATGGAATTGCGATTCGGACACATGATGCTTTTATAACTGTTGACGGAGGAAGCAGTGATGTTAAAAATGTAGGGAAGTACAGAATAATTCCGTTTATTAAATACAAAGGAATAAGGGCGATTGATTATGCAATAATCAGCCATCTTGATAATGACCATGTAAGTGGGGTAAGAGAGCTTTTAGAACAGTCAGACAACGGAGGAATAAAGGTCAGAAATATAGTATTGCCAAAGCTTTTAAATAAAGACGATGAATATGTGGAGATGGAGAAATTAGCCCATGCAATGGGTGTAGAGGTGCTTTATTTGAAAAATGGTGATTCAATAGAGGCAGGGCCATTAAAAATTAAATGCATAAATCCAGATATTAAAAATCAAATGGATGACAGAAATGATAACAGCACTGTACTTGATGTAAAGTATAAAAATTTTTCAATGCTTTTAACAGGAGATATAAGCAGTGAGGTAGAAAATAATATTGAAAAAAATTTGGCACAAAAATATACAGTATTAAAGGTTCCACACCATGGGTCAAGGTTTTCTTCTTCAGAAAAGCTGTTAAGCAAGGTCAGTCCCAAATACAGCGTGATTTCATGCGGTGAGGGAAATAGCTATGGACATCCTCATATAGAAACCATAGATAGATTAAATATGCATAATACAGAAATATTGCGAACAGATTTAATTGGCGAGATTGACTTTAGGATGGAGTGATAGATTTTATGTGCAAAATGAAATCGAATGTTAAAAAGAGATTTGCTAAATATTATCAGTAATAATACGATAATCCAAAGTAAAATGAACCGACTATTTAGAAGAATTGTTTGTGAAGCATAAATATGTTATAGAAAATGAAAATCTTTTCCGTAAAAAAATAAAAATATGATACATTAGAATAAAATAGATGAATGGAATGAATTTCTGTGCTAAAATTATTTGTGCATTTAATTAAGTAATAAGGATATAAGAAATAAAAATGAAAACATTATCAGAAGATATAAAGACAGGAAAGTTTAAAAGAGTTTATTTGCTATGCGGTGAAGAAGAGTATCTTGTTAAAAATTATAAAAATCAGCTTATTCAGGCAATAAATGGTGGAGATACCATGAATTCTAATTTTTATGAAGGAAAGGGTCTTAATGTAAAGGAAATTATCGACGTGGCTGAAACAATGCCGTTTATGGCTGAATATCGATTAGTAGTGCTTGAAGACACAGAGATGTTTAAGTCAGGTGGAGATGAACTTGCTGAATATGTTAAGTCAATTCCTGAAAGCACAATTATGTTGTTTGTAGAAAGCAATATAGATAAGAGAAGTAAATTATACAAAGCAGTAAAGGCAAGTGGATATATTTGCGAAATGACAAGCCAGACAGAAGGTGATTTGAGTGTATGGGCTGCCAGATTATTTGCAAATGCAGGAAAACGTATAACAAAAGCAAATATGATGTATTTGCTTCAAAAAGTAGGAACGGATATGGAAACATTGTCCACTGAGATAGAAAAGTTAATCTGTTATTGTATGAAAACAGACGTAGTTGATAAAGATGCAATAGATGCAGTATGCGTAACTCAGATGTCTGTCAAAATATTTGATATGATTGATGCCATTTCTACAAAGAATCAGAAAAAGACGCTTGATTCATATTATGAACTCATAGCAGCTAAGGAACCACCGATGCGTATTTTGTATATGATTACAAGACAATTTAATCTTATGCTACAGGCAAAAGATTTATCAAATCAGGGCATGGGTAAAAATGATGTGGCAAAAGCCATGGGAGTTCAGGCGTTTATAGCAGGGAAAAGCATACAACAGGCAAGAAACTTTCAAATGAGAGAACTTAAGGACGGGTTAGCTGAAAGTATAAAAACAGAGCAACTTATAAAGAGAGGGGCTATGGATGAAAATATTGGAGTAGAAATGCTGTTAATTAAGTATAGTAAAAAAGAAGAAAAAAAGAAACGAATTTAACAAAAAGAGCATTGAGTTAGTGATTAAAATCAAAACACAATGCTCTTTCTTGTGACTGAGTATATAATATGAATAAAAGCCGAAACTTTTTGAAATAAGCTTCGACTTTTATTTTGTTTTATAAAACTAAATAGAAATACGGATTTACAGAGAGTATTTCACACTCTCAAATATTCTTACATAATTTTTCTAAATAATTCTATAAAGTCATCAACACTTGCATCTTTAGGATTTCCAGGTGCGCAAGCATCTGCAGCAGCAGATTCAGCAAGGAAAGGTAAATCATCTTCTTTGATTGCATCAAGCTTTGAAGGAATTCCTACATCAGTTGACAATTGCTTAACGGCATCAATTGCTGCTTTTCTGTATTCATCAGTTGACATTTCATCAACGCCTTTAACACCCATTGCACGGGCAATTTCACGATATTTCTCACCGGTACATTTCTGATTATATTCCATAACAATAGGGAGCATCATGGCACATGCAACACCGTGAGGAGTGTCATAAACAGCACCTAAAGTATGAGCCATTGAGTGAGCAATTCCAAGCCCTACATTTGAAAATCCCATTCCGGCAATGTACTGACCTAGAGCCATTCCTTCACGACCCTCCTTAGTATTTTCAACTGCGCCTCTAAGAGATTTGCTAATAATTTCAATAGCCTTTAAATGGAACATATCTGTCATTTCCCATGCAGCCTTTGTTGTGTAACCTTCGATGGCGTGAGTAAGGGCGTCCATACCGGTAGAAGCTGTAAGTCCCTTTGGCATTGAAGACATCATATCAGGATCTACGATAGCGATAATTGGCATATCATGTGGGTCAACGCATACAAATTTACGTTTTCTTTCAATATCTGTAATAACATAATTAATTGTAACTTCAGCAGCTGTTCCTGCAGTAGTAGGTACTGCAATAATAGGAACACAAGGCTTTTTAGTAGGCGCTACGCCTTCAAGACTTCTTACATCTTCAAATTCCGGATTTGCAATAATTATTCCGATTGCTTTTGCTGTATCCATTGAAGAACCACCACCAATTGCAATAATGTAATCAGCTTTAGAATCTTTAAAAGCCTGAACACCATGCTGTACATTTTCGATTGTTGGGTTAGCTTTGATATCTGAATATATTTCATAAGCCAAGTCGTTTTTATCTAAGATATCTGTAACCTTAGATGTAACGTTGAATTTGATTAAGTCAGGATCTGAACATACAAAAGCCTTTTTGAATCCGTGAGCCTTTGCTTCTGTTGCAATTTCGTTAATTGCACCTGAACCGTGATAAGATGTTTCGTTTAACATAATTCTGTTTGCCATGTTAAAATCTCCTTTCAATATTTTGTAAAAGTTAATTAATATGATGTCAGGGTGAGCTCTAAGATCTTTTACCTACTTATGAGCAAACGCATGTGGGCTTGAACCTTTTGACGCTGACATCTTAATATATAACTAATGTTAATAACATAACATGTTAGTTCTTAAAGTATTAATAATTATCTTACGAATTGATTCCTATAGTCCTTCGGGCTAAGACCTGTATTCTTCTTAAAAATAACAGAAAAATATGCAGGGTCATGAATTCCTATTTTATCAGATATTTCAAATGTTTTAAGGTTTGTATTTGCTAAGAAATCCTTAGCCATACTGATTCTAAGCATTGTAATGTAACTTACAATTGAATGACCACATTCTTTTTTGAAAGTTCTGCTTAAATAGGATTCATTAGTGTGAACATTTTGTGCGATAAGCTCAAGTGACAAATCGTCAGCAATATGTTCTTTGATGTATATAATTGTTTCCTCTATGAAAGAACTATATTTTTTAGAGGACTGGGTTAATTGTTTTTTTACATCATCTATAAGATTTCTGACAGTTTCTTTTAACTGGAAGAAATCTGAAACTGAATTTATTTTATTTATATATTCATCTTCTGTAGGAAGAGTATTACTTTTAAGCATTACTCTATAGCAAATAAGATAAATTTGAGTGCAGATGCTTCTAACAGTATTTTCATCAGAAAAATTGTTTTCAAGTTTATTAAATATAGAGCCTAAAATATCTGAAGCAGATTTAAAATCTAACTGTATAACTGAGTTTTCAAAATCGTGTAGCAGTAAATTAATATCCGCAGAAAAGGTTTCTTTACCTGCAACGTAATCACTGGAGAATTCAACAACATGGGCAGAGGAATAAAAATTTAATGATAACGCTAATATTGCCTCTGAAATAGCTGTTGAAAAATCACGTGCACTGTGATGATAACCGCTTATACCCGCATTTACATTTAATGATGTAAACTTTTTAAATGAAGAAACGATTGTGTTGCAGTTATCAATTATTGCTGATGTATCTTCATTTTCATAATCAAAATATACATTTATAATAAGATTGTTATATCTAAAGCAATAACTGTTAAGCTTGTTGTCGATTATTATATCTTTTAACGTTCCAACCATTGACATATCGTCCGGTAATTGAAATGCAGCTACATAATAATTGTTTAAATTAATATCAAAGTCCGATAGCTTGTTTAAGGAATCATCAGGTACAACGTGGTCTGTAAGTTCCTGAAAAAATTGATCCTTAAGAAATGCCTGCTCACTTTTACTAATAGAAGATTTAGATTCAATTAGTTTTTTCGCAACATTTTGAACTGCATTTATTACATCTGTTTTTGCAGCCGGTTTTAACAGGTATTCTGCAACATTATACTGAATTGCAGAACGTGCATATTCAAATTCTGAATATCCTGAAAGTATGATAACAGATATTTCAGGGTGATTTTCATAAATGTATTTAGCAAGTCCGATACCATCAAGAGAAGGCATTCTTACATCAGTTATTACAATGTCAATAGGAGTACTTTCGATTATTTCAATAGCCTCTGTTCCGTTCTTTGCTGTTGCCGAAACAACACAATCATATGTCTCCCAATTTATATATTCAGAGAGGCCTTTTCTAAATATAGATTCATCGTCTACTATTAATAAGTGAAAAATCATACTATCACACCTTTCTTATTTTTCACATGGAATTTTAAATGAAATAGCTGTCTTTACCATAGGAGTACTTTCAATATGTAAGGCACATTCAGGACCATACATTAATATTAATCTCCGATTTAGGTTACGAAGACCAACGTGGGTATGCCCTTTAGATGTACCTGATTCTTTAGATGAAGGTGCCTGGTTATTAAAATCAGGGATTTCATTAAATCCAATACCATTATCTTCAATTGAAATATGAAGATATTCATATTTTTCGTATAAGTAAATGTTTAGTTCACCTGAACTTTCTTTTGGTTCAAGACCATGAACATAAGCATTTTCAACAAGTGTCTGTATACAAAATACAGGAACTTTATATGAATCAAGACCTGCATCAATATGAAAGTTGATGCTTATTCGGTCTTCAAATCTAATTCTTTGTAAGTAACTGTAAAATTTGACATATTTTAATTCTTCTGAAAGAGGTATTGCAAAGTCATTTTTAGATTTTACAGTTGCTTTTAATAATTCTCCAAGAGCAATCGTCATATCATAAATTTCATTGTTATCAGACATCTCAGCTTTCCATGCAATAGCATTAAGTACATTAAAGAGAAAGTGAGGATTAATCTGAGATTGCAATGCACGTATTTCAGAATCCTTTAACAATAACTTTTGTTCCGTAATATCTTCGTGGAAGGAATGAATCTCATCCAACATATTGTTAACTGATAATTGGAGAGAATAAAATTCTTCGTATTTTTCAAGCCCGTTTATATTTCCTGAGTAATCTCCCTGCGCAATTCGATTTACATAATTAATCATTAAGGAAATAGGCTGTGTGATTAGTCTGCTTATTCCAAATGCAAATATTAAAACAATAATTATAATTGATATGATTGCAATAATATATGGCAAAAGAATATTGTAAATCTGATGTTCTATCTGACTGACAGGGGCAAGTACAGCAGCGTTGATGTTAATAGACTCCATTTCATTTGACAAAACAAAGTAATCGTCAGAATCAAATTTAACAGAGGATATTTTCAATGCATCAATTGCATTAATCTGTTTATGTATTGATGATAATTTAGTTGATTCAGCATTATATTTAAAACCCGACATAACTTCTAAATCATCATTGTATATAAATATACGCCAATCGTTAGAAACATATTGACTAAGGGAGAACATCCATTCATTAATGTTAATTGAAATAAGAATATCGCCAATCTGCTGACCATTATTTGAACTGTATATTGTCTTTATAAAATAAATGCAGTTTGAATCATTAAAGGTTCTAAATGAAAGTGAAGGAGAAGGAGATGTAAGAGAATTGTAAATCCTTCTATTCATAATTAATGAAGAACTTGTTTCATTTTTTGAAACATGAACCTGCTTTCCGCGTTTGTTATAAATATAAACTGATTCAAGATAACTTTTTTCCCACAAATTATTCATGATAAGGGAAGAAGTTATCTGTTTTGCAGTAGTAACCGAATTAGTTGAGTCAGCATAATTGTTCTCTAACCAATCATATACGCTGGTGTTTGAAATTAATATACGATATATTGAATCGATAGTATCTATATTAGTTGATATGGCACTAATTGTAGAGCGGCTTTCCTGAAAAATCTGTTCTTTAAAACTTTTTTGAAGTTCATTAATAGTCTTATAGCAAAATAATGCACCACTAATAACTAAAGCAAATGCAATAGTAACTGTAATTAATATGGTAACCTGTGTTCTTAGTTTCCTTTTTTTATGTAAAAATCCTTTTGCCATGCCTTGTCCTCGAATGATGTTATTTTATAGTTCCGTACCTTAAAGTAATTATTTTTAAAGAATTACTTTAGAATGCTATAAACATTATATCAAAAATATTAAAGTATACAAAGAAATTGTAAAAAATGTCTAAAAATGGTAAAAAAATTCAAAGTATTTGTAAAAATATTACATTAAAACTGAAAAATAACTCCGATATAATTGCATTATCATATAAAGAATGGAGATGGAAAGATGAAAAAATTGAAATTATTGGCAATGTCTCTTGCAGCAATAATGACCGTGTCAACAGTTGGTATGGGTGATTATGCAGCTGTTAAGGGAGACGATACAACTACATGCGAAGTAAGTACATTTTCCGGAAATGAGTGTGTGACTTATGGAAAAACAGTTACTTCGGATATGGGAGTATCTAGTGGAAGCTTATCTGACATTGTAGATGGAAATGAAAATAATTTATGGATAGCAGGTGGCAGAATTACAGGAACAATAACAATTGATTTAGGAGCATATTATAAAATATCAGATTTTAAGATTGTATTTGAAGCCTCAAGAGACGATGGAGAGTGGGGATATACAGTTGAAGGAACGGATGATGAAAGTAATTGGGATATGTTATGGGACAATAGTAACAATTCTGATAACAGTAAATCTTTAACAGGAAAAAACACGGAATACGGAGAAAACGTATATAATAAATTAAGAATAAAAATAACTAATATTCCAGGTACGCTTGTTTGGACTGCAATGAGAGAATTTTGTGCTTATGGTGTTAAAATTAGTGATTCTAAAGTGACAAATGTTGCAAAAGGATGCTCGGCGAAAGGATATTATAGTGACGGAGGAAGCGGTAATGAGGCTGGTGGATTTCCGGCTACAAATGTTACCGATGGAAACACTTCATCAAGATGGGGCGGAAATGGAAATGGAAATGGTCAGTACATAATAGTTGATTTAGGAAAAACTAGAAAAATAGAGGGATTCAATGTTTTATTCCAAAAAGATGCGTATCCAACATTAGAAGAGGCCAAGGCTGATACATCAGATAGTGAAAGTCAGTATGGTCAGACATGGAAATATGTTATAGAAGGTTCTAATGATCAGAGCACATGGACTATGCTGTGGAATAATAATGAGAACGATGACAATGAAAATTGGAGTAGAAGTCAGTCCGGTGAATGTGAAGATAAAGATAATGAATATCAATATGTGAGATTTACAATAAATAGAATGCCTTTGCATCAATCTAGTACTGCACAGGTATGGGCAGCAATGTACGAATTTAACATTTATTCACCGGTTTATACTGTAACAGAAGGAGATTCAACTACAGAAGCGGCATATGGAGATACATATACAGTTAATGGAGATGCTACATACGGTTATTATTATAATGAAGAAATGTACAAAAAAGGTGATGGATTAACAGTAAAAGACAATATTAATTTGGAAGCTGTAAATACATTAAACTTATCAATTGCAAATGGTGCAGGAATCAGAACGGCAGATCCTTATGGAATGAGATTCCAGACAACAGTTACAAGCGATAATTATAAAGCGGTTAATGAGCAGAAAGCTATAAAGGAAGGAATGCTTATAACTACAAAAGATTTATATGAAAAAAATGGTAACGTATTAGAAAAAGAAAGTAACTATACAAAATTAGATATTGCAAATAATGGTTGGTATGGAGAAAACGAAAGTGCAAAAACAAATACTTACTGTGGCTCAGTTGTAAATATTAAAGAAGAAAATTTTGCAAGAGGTTTTATTGCAAATGCATATGTAACAATTACTTATAAAGATGGAACAACTACAACAGTTTATTCTGACAATATGAGTGATACAAGATCAGTTGCACAGGTTGCGTATAACATGACACAAAGCGAGGGCGGACAGGCTGAACTTAATAGACTTGGAGAGACTATAAAAGCTATGATAGAAGGTTGGGCAACAAAGTACAATGCTAATCAGGCACAGTAAGGAGAAATACATGAAGAGAAAATATGAATATCCTAAAATGGAAATAATAGAATTTGATACAAAAGATGTAATAACAACAAGCGGTGTTAGTGATGATGATTTTTTGAATGGATTAGATCATGTAATAGATATAAATAATGGAAACAGTGGTTGGACAGGTTTATATTAAAAGTCGCTTTCTCATTTCCCGGGTCTTGAAGTCATATGCTTTATATAATTTTCAAAATAGGCATATGGCTGTAGACCTAAATGCAAATTTCAACTAAATAAATGTCATGTCATCAGGTTTGTTAATAATGAAAATAAATCAGATTACAGACGATAACGGGCAACCGTGAAAATTCAAAGAATATCTCCTTTTGATAATTTGGGTAAAACCATAGTCTGAAAGGAGGTATTTTTTTGTAAAAAAATATATATAAAATAGAGGAAAACTGATACACTATAGCAATGGGAAATTGAAAATGAGAGTATTAATTAGTATTAGCATAAAAGAAAGTAAATAATTAATTATTATAAGTAAATTAAAGAAATTAAATTCTTGAATACTAATATTTATATAAAATGTTAATTTAAATGAATATAAAAGAGAGGAAAGAATATGGTTACATTATTATTAGCGCTTATTTATTTGGCATTTATTAGTCTTGGATTGCCGGATTCACTTTTAGGTTCAGCTTGGCCGCAAATGCATTTGGATTTAGGGGCGCAGCTGTCAATGGAGGGAATTATTTCAATGTTAATTTCCTGTGGAACGGTTATTTCAAGTTTATTTTCTGAAAAGATAATATATAAGTTTGGAACGGGAATGATTTCGGCAGTAAGTACACTTTTAACAGCTGTTGCATTATTTGGATTTTCAGTTTCCGGAAACTTTTATATGTTATGCTTCCTTGCGATTCCTTATGGATTGGGAGCAGGAGCAATAGATGCAGCGCTTAACAATTATGTTGCTCTTCATTTCGCGTCAAGACATATGAGCTGGTTACACTGTTTCTGGGGAATTGGAGCAGCTGTTGGACCGTATGTAATGGGTGTAGCAATGTCACTTGGAAAGGGATGGCGTGGAGGATATTTGGCAATATCAGTAATACAGCTTGTTCTAACTATTGTTTTATTTGCGGCATTACCGTTATGGAAAATAAATCAGGAAAAAAATGAAGAAAGCATAACTGAAAAGAAAGAACCAAAGAAATTAAAAGAAATATTTAAAATAAAAGGTGTAGCTTTTGTTTTGATAGCGTTTTTTTGCTACTGTGCGGTAGAACAGACGACAGGATTATGGGCATCAAGTTATTTTGTAATAAACAGAGGGTTAAGCAACCATACAGCAGCAAGTTTTGTTGGATTGTTTTATATTGGAATTACGGGTGGCAGATTTTTGAGTGGCTTTATAGCAGACAAATTTGGCGATAAAAAAATGATCAGACTTGGAATATGCGGAATTTTAATAGGAGTTGTATTTTTGCTAATTCCGGCAAATCAGTTATTTTCAAGTTACAAAATGTTAAAAGAAATATTCCCTCTAATAGGTCTGGGCTTTGTCGGATTTGGATGTGCTCCAATATATCCATCAGTAATACATGCTACGCCTGATAATTTTGGAAAAGAAAATTCGCAGGCAATTATAGGAATACAGATGGCATTTGCATATATGGGAGTTATTATTATGCCGGCTTTGTTCGGAATAATATCCCAGTACATAACAATCGCACTATTTCCAATATATATTATGTTAATTACTTTAGTTATGTTTATAATGTCGGAAAAGATGAACAAACTTAAGAGTAAGATTTAAATAGTTACGGATGAAATCTAAAATAGCAGGTTTCATCCGTAAATTTTTACATAATTTGCCAAATTATCTAACAATTTTACACTTATTCTCCTTATATTTAATATTTACAATAAATAAAAAGTAAATTTATTAATGGTATTGTCTAAAATGTATAAAAAATTAAATAAACAACACGGTAGTATGTGATTTTTTACTATATATAATGTAAAAAAAACACAAGTTTATGTAAAAATATTCTATTCAGATATTTGCAATAAAACAATATAATGTGAACATAAACAAAACAACTTTAAGGAGGAAGTTAAGATATGAGAAAGAAAATGTTATGTGCACTCATGTGCTTGACAATGGTAGCTGGTCTTATGACAGGCTGTGGCTCAGACGGAAAGTCAAGCAAGAACGACACAAAGAGCGATGATGGAAAGGTAGTATTGAATGTAATTAACTACCATGTAGGTACTGATTATGCAGCAGATTATTATGAATATTTATTTGATGCATTCCAGAAGACAGAAGAAGGTAAGAACGTAGAATTTAAATTTGAAGAAATTCCTACAACAGATTCTTACAACCAGAAGATTAAATTATTAATCTCAAGTGGTGATCTTCCTGACATCGTATTAAACGGTGGTAACAACATTACGGCTTTAGCTGCTGAATCAGGAAAGGTTCAGGATATAACATCATATTTAGATGATGATCCGGAATGGAAAGCAATGTTTAGTGAACAGGATCTTGAATTCAACTCATATGAAGGTAAGGTATACGGAATTCCTGTATCAAAGGAAATTTCATATATCTACTATAACAAAGATTTATTCAAAAAAGCAGGAATCGAAGCTCCTGATGTAGCTTATAGCACATGGGATGAATTCTATGAAGCTTGTGACACATTAAAATCAAAAGGTATCACACCTGTAAGTATGGATAGTGCAGACTTAGGTTGGTTATCAAATCTTTGGTACAGTGCTTTAATCGGAACTGCAGGAGATGAAGGAAACACATTTATGAATACTCAGTATCCAACAGATTACAATGTACCTGTAGTTGAAAAAGCAACAGCAGAACTTCAGAAGATGTTAAAGAACTACACAACAGCAGATGCTTTAGGCGGAAAATATGACACAATGGCAACTCACTTCTTTAACGGTGAAGTAGCAATGCTTCCTAACGGACCATGGATGATTCCTGATTTCAAGAGCGAAGACAAAGCACCTGAAGGATTCTATGACAAAGTTGGTATCATGCTTCTTCCAGGAAACGGAATGGAAAGTGTTCCAACACCTGGTGACATGGTAGGTGCAAAAGACCCTGAAAAGATTAAAGCAGCAGTAGCATTCCTTAAGTTTGAGACAACAGCTGAAAATCAGTTAAAGGCATTGGAAATGGCAGGATTACAGCCTGTATCAAGTAACATTGAAGTACCTGAAAGCTTAAAGGAATCTGATCCGTTAATGGCAGAAGTATTAGATATTCAGTCAAAAGCAACATATACATATGGTCAGAATCAGGCTTACTGGTATCAGAATGTAATCGATGAATTTTCAAATCAGTTACCTGAACTTGCAAGTGGCAGCTTAGATGCAAAAGGATTTTGTAAGAAGCTTACAGATGCAGCGCAGAAAAATGATTAATTCTTAACAATCAAGTGTTGCACTAATAAAAGTTAGTGCAACACTATTTTTTTGAAAGGAAGTATAAAATATGTCTACAAAAAACAAGAGAGGATGGATATTTTTATTTGCATTGCCTTGTGTAATCCTATTTTGCATAGTGTATGCTATTCCATTCATAATGGTTATGGCAACTTCGTTTTGTAATTATACATTGACTCAGTCGCCAACATTTTTAGGATTAGATAATTTCAAGACAATATTTGCAGACCCGGATTTTAGAGTATCTATCATAAATACATTAAAATGGGTAGTAATTCAGTCAACATTACATGTGCTTATGGGATTTATAATGGCTCTTATTTTAAGAAGAAAGCCAAAGGGATGGAAATTTGCAAGAGTTGCATATGTAATTCCTAACATTATTCCAACAGCAGCAACAGCAGTTATGTACTCATTGCTTTTAAACCCTACATTCGGTGTAGTAAAAATGTTATATGAAAAATTAGGTATTGATACTATGCAGGTTGTTAACCTTTTCGGAAATTCAAAATATGCTTTCTGGACAGTAACAGCTACATGGGTTTTCTACTCAGGATTTAATATGCTTATATTCTTAGGTGAAATGGGAGCTATAAGCCCTGAAATATATGAAGCAGCTCAGGTTGATGGAGCTACAGCAGGACAGGCTGACAGATACATTACAATTCCAATGATGAAAAATGCATTTGGAACATGTGTAATTTTAGCATCAGTAGCAATGGTTTCTCAGTTCGATATCATTTACATGACAACACGAGGAGGCCCTGGAAACTCAACTCTTAATCTTCCAATGTATTTATATAAAATCATAACACTTGAAAATAACTATGGTAAAGCTAATGCAGTAGGTGTAATTCAGATTATCTTAGGACTTGTATTAGTTATATTAATTCAGAGATTGTTTAATCAGAAGAAAGAAATAGAGGAGGTATAAAATGTCAGAAACAATTAACGTACCAAGAACTTTAAAAAAACAGCCTCTTGCTATTAGAGTAATCGCAGGCATTGCGAAATATATTTTCTTATTAATAATAGTAGCTATTTCAATTGGACCTATTATTTGGGCAGCATTAAGTTCATTTAAAACTTATGCAGAAATCAATGCATCAGCATTGTCATTGCCAAAGAGCTTTAATTTTAAAAACTATGCAGATGCATTTAAATATGCACCTATTCAGAAATATTTCTTAAACAGTGTAATTGTAGTAGGTGTCAGCGTATTAGTTACATTATGCGTAGTTGCAATGTGTGCATATGTAACAGCAAGATATAATTTTAAATTAAAAACAATTTTGGTTCTTATGATTTCAGCATCATTAATGCTTCCTGCACAGGCAATTTCACAGCCATTGTTCTCAATCTTTAAGACAGTCGGATTGTATGATACAAAGCTTGGATTAATTATTGTTTATGCAGCTATGGGTATTCCAATGTCATTCTTCGTTATGACAAGTTATTACAAAACAATACCTTTAGCATTAGAAGAATCAGCGTATATTGATGGAGCTACATTTATTCAGACATTTACAAAGGTAGTTTTACCATTAGCTAAACCGGGACTTGCAACAATCGCAATGTTACAGTTTATCAATACATGGAATGAATTCTACTTCGCATTAATGCTTACAAGTGGTGATACGGCAAGAACAGTACCTATAGCACTTAACTATTATTTAGGAACATTTGCAAATAACTATTCTGCACTTTTTGCGGCAGTAGTAATTACGGTATTACCAACAATTATATTCTTTATCATATTACAGAAACAGGTAATGGAAAGTTTGACAGCAGGAGCAGTAAAAGGATAAGAGAAAGGAGATTGCAGCATGGGTGCAAATACATATCCTATCGAAGAATGGGTAATTACAGAAGAAAAATTCTTAAAAGAGTGGAACTATAGAAATGAGACTACATTTGCTCTTTCTAATGGATATATAGGAACAAGAGGAACCTTTGATGAGGGATATCCATTTACGGTAGATGAAGGTCTTGAAGGAAATTTCATTAACGGATTTTACGAGAGCGAACATATTATGTATGGCGAATGGAATTTCGGATTTCCTGAAAAAAGTCAGTCATTATTGAATTTGCCAAATCTTAAGAAAACAAAGATTGTTATTGATGGAGATGTGTTTGATTTAAATCAGGGTGAAATAATTAATTACAATCGTAAGCTTTTAATGAAAGATGGAGTTGTAGTAAGAAATGTTACATGGAAATCACCTAATGGTAAAAAAGTTGTAGCTGAATTTAGAAGACTTGTTTCTTTAGAAAAGAAGAACATTATGGCGATTCAGATAAAATTAACTCCTGTTAATTTTAGTGGAAAAATAGAACTTACTACATATTTAGAAGCAGGAGTAGAAAACCATACAAGAAAAACAAATCCATTAATTGACTATGGTCCATATGGAAAGCATTTAGCAGTTAAAGAGTTAAAAGCAGAAGATAATTATTTACTTCATAAAGGAAAAGTAATTCACAGTGGATTGTCAATGGCATGCGGTAGTCTTACAAAATGTGAAGGTGTAATAAAAAACAGCGAAGTTTTAGAAGAGGACGCATCACTTACATATGAATTATCAGTGGAGGAAGGTAAAACATATGTATTTGAAAAAATGATTGGATATACTTGTGATTTTGATATCGCAGAAGACAAGATGATTGACTTCATTAAGGATGAGCTTAAGAAGGCAATGGATCTTGGATATGATGAAATGGAGAAACTTCAGAAGAAACATATGGACGAATTTTGGAGTAAAGCGGATATAAAGGTTGAAGGTGATGAGGCACTTCAGCAGGGAATAAGATTCAATTTGTTTCACATAATGCAGTCTGCAGGTCGTGATGGCAGAACAGGCATGGGAGCAAAGGGACTTAGTGGTGAAGGCTATGAGGGACATTATTTCTGGGATACAGAAATGTATGTGCTTCCGGTGTTCATTTATACAGAATCAGAGTTAGCAAAACAGCTGCTCAATTACAGATATGACACATTGAATCAGGCAAGAGACCGCGCAAAAATACTTGGTCATGAAAAAGGTGCGTTATATCCATGGAGAACAATAAATGGAGAAGAAGCTTCTACTTACTTCCCACTTGGAACGGCACAGTATCATGTTAATGCAGACATAGCTTACGCTTTTAAACTTTATCTTGATATTACAGGAGATGATGAGTTCTTAGTAGATGAAGCAGCAGAAGTTCTTGTTGAAACAGCAAGAGTTTGGGCTGATGTAGGATGCTTTGCAGAATGTAAGGATAACAAGTATTGCATTTGTGCAGTAACAGGACCAGATGAATATAATGCTATAGTTGATAACAATTTCTATACAAACCTTATGGCAAGGGAAAATATAAGAGATGCTAAATGGGCACTTGAAAAAATGAAAGAAATTGATAAAGATGCTTATGATGCATTAGTTAAAAAGATAGATTTTAAGGAAGAAGAAATTGATTACTGGGATAGAATCATTGAAAATATGTATTTCCCATATGATGAAAAAATGCAGATTTATCCTCAGGATGATGGATTTTTAATGAGAAAACCTTGGGATGAGTCAAAGATTCCTGAAGAAAAGAGACATTTGCTTTATGAAAATTATCATCCATTGTTTGTTTATAGACAGAAGATGGCAAAACAGGCTGATGCAATTTTAGGAATGTTACTTCATAGCAATTATTTTACAAATGAAGAATTAAAGAGAAATTATGATTTTTATCAGACAGTAACACTTCATCATTCATCTTTATCAACATGTATTTTTGGAATCTTAGCAAGCCAGATTGGATATGATGATGAAGCTTATAAATATTTCTCACAGTCAGCGCGTATGGATTTAGATGATATTCACAACAATTTTTATGCAGGTATTCATGCAGCAAATATGGCAGGAACATGGCAGGGAATTGTATTTGGATTTGCAGGAGTAAGATCAAATGCAGGATATCTTCAGATTAATCCTAAGTTACCAAGTCAGTGGAAGTCATATGAATTCTGCCTTCAGTACAAAGGAAGTAATCTTAATATAAAGGTTGCTGAAAGAGAGGTAGAATATACACTTCTTAATGATTGCGAACTTTCATATGAAAGTTTAGGAGAAAAGATAGTTCTAAGTAAGGAAGGAGATAAATATGTCCAAGAAATATAAAGCAATATTTTTTGACTGGGATGGAACAGCAGTTATGTCAAGACAGGCCCCTGTAGAAGAAGTTGTAGCAGCGATGAAACCGTTGCTACAGCAGGGAGTAAAGCTTGTTATTGTAAGTGGAACAACTTATGACAAGATTGCAAAGGGAAAACTTCATGAACATTTTACAAAAGAAGAAGCTTCAAATCTTTACTTAGGACTTGGACGAGGTGCATATAACTATGAAATGGTTGACGGCAAACCGGTAGTGTTTGCCGACTGCATCCCGGATAAAAATGGCTTACTTACTATTCATGATATTTGTTATCAGGTTCACAGAGAGTTATTAGAAAAATATAACTTAGAAACAGATATTGTTTTCTCAAGACCTAATTACTGCAAAATAGATTTAATGGTTAATGACGAACGTGGAGACCAATTGTTTATGCAGGAAGATGAAATGTCAAGAGTAAAGAATATCTTAAGTGAGCATGGAATAAATGGTGGCTTAAAGCAGATGGTTTCAATTTCAGAAGAAATTGGAGAAAGATTTGGAACAAAGGTTTCAGCAACATGTGATGCAAAATATTTAGAAGTAGGAATTTCATGTAAGAGCGACAATGTTAATACTATTTTAAGTAAATTTGAGTCAGAAGGAATTAAAGCTGAGGAATGTTCATACTGGGGTGATGAGTATGTGGGAATTGAAGACGGACTATTTGGAAGTGATAGCTTTATGAAGACAGAAAAAACAAAAAATGGTGATTTCTACGATGTATCTTCACTTGAAGGAAGCAGACCTGAAAATGTAGAAGTACTTGGTGGTGGAGTTAGCACATTTGTTAATTTTTTAATAGAACAGGGAAAGAGGTAATTTCACAATGAAGATTATTATAGCTAAAGATTATAATGACATGAGCAGAAAGGCTGCAAATTATTTATCTGCACAGATAATAATGAAGTCTAATGCTGTAATTGGACTGGCAACAGGCGAGACACCTATTGGAACATATAATCAGTTAGTTGACTGGTATGAAAAAGGAGATATTGATTTCTCAGAAGCAAGAACAGTTAATCTTGATGAATATAAAGGATTACCTGCAGAACATGAACAGAGCTACAGATATTTTATGAACAAATATTTGTTTGACAGAATTAATATCAAAAAAGAAAATACTCATTTACCAAATGGAATGGCAATAGATGATGATGCTGAATGCGAAAGATACGAGAATGTCATAAAGAGTGTAGGCGGAATCGATATGCAGTTATTGGGAATCGGATTAAATGGTCATATCGGATTTAATGAACCGGGCGAATCATTTGAAAAGACAACACATTGTGTTGAACTTACACAAAGTACAATCGATGCAAACTCAAGACTATTCCATGAAGGAGAAAAAGTTCCTGAAAAAGCTTTTTCTATGGGTATTAAATCAATAATGCAATCTAAACGAATTTTACTGATTGCAAATGGCGAAAAGAAAGCACAGATTGTAAAAGATGCATTCTTTGGACCTGTAACTCCAAAAATTCCGGCATCTATTTTACAGTTACATAACAATCTTACGGTAATTGTAGATAAGGATGCTGCAAAGTATTTATAATTTATCCGCGCATATAGTGAACGGATTTTTATTTAACAACGTGGAACACCTGCAACTTTTGTTGTGGGAAAATGTTATAAACAAAGGAGAAAAGATATGAAGAGAAATCGTTTGTTGGCACTTTTTCTTTCACTTGCTTTAGTTGTTACAACAGTTATGGGCAATGTGACATTTGCGGCAGCAGATACAGAAAATAGTGCAAAGGCAACAGGTGTAAGTTATTATGTTGATTCCGAAAATGGAAATGACGATAATGACGGTACTAGTGAAACAAAAGCCTGGAAGTCACTTGAAAAAGTTAATGCAACTACTTTCAAGCCGGGTGATAAGCTTAGATTTAAAAGAGGTTGCTCATGGAGCGGTCTTTTAAGTCCAAAGGGTTCAGGTGAAAAAGGAAACCCTATTACAATTGACGCATATGGTGACGTTAAAGACGGCAGACCTGTTATCAATGGTGATAGCTGGTGTGGAGACAAAGGTGATGATTTAGAGAATCGTGTATTTAACACAGCAGTATATTTCTATAATCAGGAATACTGGGAAATCACATCTATTGAAGTAACAAACCATACAAAAACTAAAGATGATCATATTAAGAAATATGGTATCTTGATTATGGGACAGGATGCAGGAACACTTCATGAAATTAATGTAAAGAATACATACGTTCATGACGTAATTTCTATTCCAATCGGTCAGCAGGCAGGTATCGGTCGTGGTGGTATTGTATATGCTATCCGTGGTAACAAGAAAGCTACTAATTGGGAAGACATTACTGTAGAAGGAAACTATGTAAAAAATGTAAACCATTACGGTATTAACTTTATTTCAACATGGGGAAGCTCAACATTCCCTGATGAAAGTGGAATTACTGAAGGTGGCGGTGGAACATATAGAAGTAAAAATCTTGTAATTCGTAGCAATTACTGCGAAAACGTAGGTAACGCAGCTATTTGTCCATCAGATTATGAAAATGCACTTATTGAATATAATGTTGCAAATGGATGTAACAGTGGTCCTAACGGAAACGTTCCTATTTGGTGGGAACATGGTCAGAAAACAATCTGCCAGTACAACGAAGTGTTTGGTTCAGGAGCTTCCGGTGATAAGGAAGATTCACAGGCATTTGACGCTGACGTTTATGCAGACTTAAATTATGTTCAGTACAACTATACACATGACAATCCATCAGGTTCATTCTTTGAATGTGCATTAGGAACATCATATCAGACATACTACAGATATAACATCAGTGTTAATGATGGATATGGTACAAACCGTTATGGCGGTGGTGCTGTATTAACATTATGTCAGGGCGGTAATGGAAGCTTGGATGCATATAACAACTTGATTTATATGGATGCAGACCATGATGGATCTATTACACGTAGCTGGGATGATACAACAGCAGTAACTTCTACTGATAGATTTAAAATTAGAAATAATGTCATTATAACAGAAGCTCAAAAGATAGATGACAACGGAGTAAATAAGGCACAGGCTTGGGATTCACGTTATATGGGTGTTGTAAATAACAATGCTTACGGTGGAGCAAATCTTAACAATAGAAGAGCTGACGATGAAAATGCCAGGGTAGCAGTTAAGAGCGACTATGTTAAGTTAGAAGAAGGAACAAGCGCAACAGTTGAAGACGTTAACGGCGAATTTAAGATTACTTATGGTACTGTTGACGGATACAAACTTAAAGATGGAGCAACAGTTATTGACCAGGGTATTTCAGTTATCGACAATGGCGGACAGGATTTCTACGGAAACGAAGTAAAATCATTTGTTAAGCCAAACATTGGTGCTGATAACAGCTACAACAGTGGTATTAAAGAAGACCTTGGTGAAGGAAAGATTTTATTAGATTTTGATGATTGCAATAACGGAGCATTAACAGGTGTATATTCTAACTGTGACTTCGGTAACCGTGGTTGGAACGTAACAGACGGTAAATTATGGGCTACTTCATATACTAATGAAGAACAGGCTAACAAAATAGCTATTCCTGACAAGTATGCTTTAACAAGTTTTGAAGCATATTGTGCTAAAGGAACAGCTACTGTAAAGGTTGAAGCAGGAGAAGAAAGCGAGACATTTACGGTAACAGGCAAGAAGCAGACATTTACAACTAACTTTAAGAAACAGGTTCCTGCAACATACATCGTGATTAAGTCAGATAATGGTGTAGATCAGGTTAAGTTTGATAACATTGTTTTATCAAAGAAGAAAAGAATTTCAGATACAGAAACTAATATTTCACTTGATAAGACTGTAACTACATCATCTCAGAGTGATTGGGATCCTGGATGCGTAGGATCAAACATTGTGGATGGTGATGAAACAACAATGTGGATTTCAAATGGTTGGTCAAATCAGGGTGATACAGTTACAGAAGACAGAGCAAACTTTGTTGTAGATTTAGACGGAAGTTATAATATCGAAAAATTAGATGTTACTTTCGGTGGTGATAAAGCTAAATCAGCATGGAAATATAAAGTAGAAGCTTCAACAGACAAGACTAACTGGGATGTTATCTGGGATCAGACAGCAAATGAAGAAGTTGCATCTACACAGAAAGTAACTTTAGATGAATCTATAACAGAAAAGAAATACTCATATGTTAGATTTACATTTGGAGATACTATTGAAGATGCATGGCCTGCAGTAGCAGAGTTTAACGTATACAGACCAAAAGAACTTACTAACTTTGCACTTGATGGAGAAGCAACAGCTTCAACAGTAAGTAGAGATCCTGCAAATGCAATTGACGGAAACGACGGAACACTTTGGGTAGGCGACGGAGATTCAGAAAAAGAAGGTGCTTGGTGGATGGTTGACCTTGGTAAGGCTCAGCAGATTCAGGCATTTGACTTAGTATTTGAACATGAAGTACTTCCTACACTTGAAGATGCTCAGGCGGCAACAACACCGGCTTACGGTCAGGCATGGCAGTATAAGGTAGAAGGTTCAAATGATAAGAGTAGCTGGGATATGTTATGGGATAATACAGCTAACACTGATTTCTCAAAGGAACAGTATGGTAAGATTGCAGCAGAATATGCAAATAACAAATACCAATATGTTCGTGTAACATTAACACAGTTACCACTTCACAAAGAGTCAAGAGTAGCAGTTTGGCCTGCAATTGGTGAAGTAAAAGTTTTAGGTGAAGAAGTAATCAATCCTGAAGAAGAAAACAAGATTGTTCTTACTGAAAAAGGACAGAACATTGATATTGACTTGGCATACAGCCAGCCGGTAACAGTTTCATCATCTAAGGATGGAGAAAATGTTACAGATAGAGATGCAAACACAACATGGACACCTGATGCTGATGATGAAAATCCATCATTAACAATCGGTTTAGACAGAGAATACAATATTGAAAACTTCAGCGTTGATTTTGAAGGCGAAGCTGCACCATACAAAGTATTGGTTAACACATCTGAAGGATGGGTTGAAGCAGGTTCATGTGATTCAAAAGATTCAGGAAAAGTTGTATCAGCATCAAAAGACGAAATTACAGGAATTAAGTTCCAGTTCGAAAAGGGTATGACTGCAAAAGTTTCAGAAGTACACTTTGACGGTGTTGACGCAAAAGTTAAACATCATAAGAGAATCTTAGTAATGGCACCTCACGAAGATGATGAAATGTTAATGGCAGGTGGTGTTATGAACAGAGCTGTTGCAAATGGCGACGAAGTTTACGTTGTATATGCAACAAACGGAGATTACAGTGGTGTAGACCATGGTAAATTAAGAATCAGAGATACAGTAAATGCATTAAATACAATCGGTGTACCAACAGATCACTTGTACTTCTTAGGCTATGCAGATAACGGTGGTATGGGTGTTGGACAGTACACAACAGCATTTACAGACAGTTTTGTATATAATATTTTCATTGCAGATGATAATAAAGTTATATCTTCAAGAAATGGTGTAACAAAAACATATGGTGATGAAAGTGTAAGAAATGATTATCATTATCTTATGACAGGAGAACATGCTTCATACACACGTGCTAACTTCTTAGCAGACCTTGAAAGTGTAATGAAGAGTGTTAACCCAACAGATGTTTATATGACATCAAGATACGATATGCATTATGACCATGCATACTTTGGATTATTCGGTAATGAAGCTATTAAGAATATCCAGAAGGAAAACGATAAATTCCAGCCAACAGTTCACGAAGCTATTATCCATAGCCATATGACTGATGAAGTATATCCTAAAGATCAGGGTAACTACGGTTGGGGCAAAGAACTTAACACATATTTAGGAGCTTGGCAGCACCTTGATGGTCTTGAAGAAAAGACAATGCTTAACTGGAGCGAAAGAGAAAACGTATTAACTCCATACAGCATGCGTCAGGGACCATTTAAGTATAACTTAAAGGATAAGGCACTTCGTGAGTATACAACAGAATACTACAACTGGATTGCTTCATTCTCAAAGGTTAACGAAGTATTCTATAAACATGAAACAAATAGTATTGGATTATTTGCAGACATTACTGCATCAAGTGAAAACAGTAGTGACAGCAGATGGGATGACCAGAGTGCAGTTAAGGCAGTTGATGGTATTGCAGATGGTTATGCAACAGGACTTGCAAATCTTCATACAAGATTCCCATGGGCTGAATGGGTAACAAAGAACGAAGGAGCAGGAGCTTGGTTAAATCTTGCTTTCAATGAAGAGTACAAAGTTTCAACAATTAAACTTTATGACAGACCAAACACAGATGATCAGATAACAGCATCACATTTAGAATTAGATGATGGAACAAGAATTGAAGTTGGAGAACTTCCAAATGATGGTTCTGTTAAGATTATCAATTTAGGTGAAGAAAAAGTTGTTAAAAATATTAAATTTGTTGTAGATAAAGTTTCAGATTCAACAACAGCAGTTGGTCTTGCAGAAATAGAAGTTTTAGGCTCAAAGGCAAAAGAAGAAGAAACAACAACACCGGAAGAAACAACTACAGGTGATGTAGAAGAAACAACTACAGGTGATGTAGAAGAAACAACTACAGGTAACGTAGAAGAATCTACAATAACTAAGGTAGAAGAAACTACAACTAAAAAGACAGAAGAAACAACTACTAAGAAACCGGATGTTACTACAACAGGTTCATCAAACCAGGAAGTAACAACAGGAACATTAACTGATGGTTCATCTGTAAAATCACCTGCAAAAGTTAAGAAAGTTAAAATTTCTGCTAAGAAGACAAAAGTTACTGTAACATGGAAGAAGAACAAGAAAGCAAAAGGTTATGAAATTAGTTACGCAACAAATAAGAAATTTAAGAAAGCTTCAAAAGTTAACGTAAATAAGAATAACAAGACTAAGAAAGTTCTTACAAAGATTAAGAGTAACAAAGTATACTATATAAAAGTACGTGCATATGTAATTGTAAACGGAAAGAAAGTATACGGAAAATACAGTAAGGTTATAAAAATTAGAAGTAAATAGAACTAATAATTACAAAACCTAATAATAGTTAATTAAAAAATATTAATAAATACAGAGCTGTCTCATTAAAGAGGCAGCTTTGTTGTATAAGAAAGTAAAAAAAGTATGAATTAAAAAAGAAGCTGTAACTCTAATAAATAGAGCCACAGCTTCTTTTTATTAATAATTAAGCAATTGAGTTAACTGCTTTTGTTAATCTTGAAACTTTTCTAGCAACGTTGTTCTTGTGGAATACTCCCTTTGAACCAGCTGTTTCAATAAGCTTGATTGCCTTAATTAATTCTGCCTGAGCTGTTTCTTTGTCTTTGTTAGCTACAGCAGCTTCTACTTTCTTAGTAGCTGTCTTGATTGCAGATTTAACTGATTTGTTTCTTTCATATCTTGTCTGATTAACAAGAATTCTTTTCTTTGCTGACTTAATGTTAGCCATTGTGTCCACCTCCGTGAAATAATAAGTTTCTTAATTCCCTTGAGAGAGATTAGGAATTAAATAGTTTCACCATCTGTGCCATTGGATTTGCGGACGTATGACACAGACATCAACTAGTATTCTATGATATTGAGCATGTAATGTCAATATATTTTTGAATAATAAATTACAATTATTTGCACAAAATAAATAAAAAATGTGAAGGTGAATAATATGAAGTTTAAAGGATTTAAAAATAGAGAAGATAGAGTGGATATATATACAGATTTAGCTTTAGAAGAACGTGAAAAATTTAAAGATAATGTTGAGATAGATGGAGTTGAGTTAAAGAAAAAGTATAATGATGAACTTAAAATGACAACAACTCTTGTAAATATTAAAACTGAAAAAGGTGCTAAAGTCATGGGAAAGCCAAAAGGGCATTATATTACTATAGAAACAAAGTATGCCAAAGAAGATGATAAATATAACCAGAAAAAAATTTCAGACGAATTATTGAAAAATATAGGACATTTAATTAACGCAAATATCGGAAAAGACAAAAGACCTGAAGCTATTTTAATAGTAGGATTAGGAAATGCTCAGGCTACACCTGATGCAATAGGACCAAGAACTGCCTCATTAGTTCAAATAAGAAAAAACATATATTGTATTTCACCGGGAGTCCTTGCACAGACAGGAATGGAAACATTCTCAATAGTAAAGGGTATAGTAGATGAAATGAAGCCTGATTTGATAATAGCGATTGATTCACTTGCTGCAAGAAATATTTCACGTGTTACAACTACAATTCAGCTTACTGACACAGGAATTATACCGGGTTCAGGAATAGGAAATAATAGAGAGGGGTTAAATAGGGAAAATCTTGGATGCACAGTAATAGCAATAGGTGTTCCTATGGTTGTGCATAGTGTTACGATTGTTAATGATACGATGGATAAGTTGATATATCTATTGTCGCAGAATATGGAAAATAACTGTCTTCAAAAAGTGTTTGAGGATTTTACTGTTGAAGAAAAATATCAGTTATTTGCAGAAATTATGACAGAGGATATAGGACAGATGTTTGTTACGCCGAAAGACGTCGATGAAATTGTAGACAATCTAAGTACCATAATTGCAAATTCAATAAATAGATTATAAACATGCTGCATATAATGATTGTGTGGATAAAGGTTTTTACCATTATACTGCTAATCAATACAAAATGTTGAGGTGATAGCGTGCAGCAGGGAATACATGTAAACGGATGGCGATTAAATGTAAAAGAAAAGACATTTCAGGTAATTGTGTCAGTACTGATTATAGTATTGAGTATATATATAGCAAGTAAATGCATTAATACAATTGTTAAAGACAAAGCAAAAGGAAATATTAATGAGGCTGCCGTGCAGACAGCCAATTTTCTTGTGGGAGAAATTATTGAAAATACAAGCATATTAACGCAGTATATGATATATATGGAGAATCATGGCGATTTGTCAGAAGAAATGAAGAAACAAATTTTAGAATCGGTAGTAACAGAGTATATAAATGGAAGTGAATATTCTTATGATACAAATGATCCGGGATATAAACAGGTTGTGCAGTTAATTTATGATAAAGTTAATGCAACTGAACAACCGGAAACGACGCAACTAGAAACCGTGGAAGAGACAACTACACAACCACAGACAAAAGTAGAAGAAGCGAAGAAAGAATTAGTTCCAATACCTAAAATGACAGGCACAAAATATACAAAGGATAATTTAGGCTCGTTTAAAAAAGTCATTGAAAGATTTTACACTGTTACAGCAGCTACTACAATAAGAGAAAGTGATATGCCACTTGATAAGGCGTTAAGCGAAAAATTTAAAATAAAAGGAAATAATAAAAAGCCTCAGATATTAATTTATCATACACATTCCATGGAGACATTTTCAAATAGTAATTCAGAGGATAAAAATACAACCATCATAGGTGTGGGAAACAGATTGGAAAAAGTATTATCAAAACAATTTGGATACAATGTAATCCACGATAAAACAACATATGATATTGTAAATGGCGTACTTGATAGAAATGAAGCCTATACCCAGTCTGAAAAAGGTGTAAAAAAGATATTAAAAGACAATCCTTCAATATCTTTGGTGTTGGATATACATAGGGATGGCGTAAATGACAATACCCATCTTGTGACAGAAATAAATGGAAAACCAACAGCTAAAATAATGTTTTTAAATGGAATGTCAAGATTTAAGGAAAGTGGAGATATAAGCTATTTGCATAATGATTATTTATTTGAAAATCTAGCACTTACGCTCCAGATGAAATTAGCTGCGGAAGCTTATTATCCTGATTTTACACGACGAAATTACATTAATGCATATGAATATAACCTTGGAGTGTGCAGACAGTGTATGCTTATTGAAATTGGCGCTCAGACAAATACATATCAGGAGGCCGTAAATGCAGCAGAACCTCTTGCTGTACTGATAGATAAAGTAATGCGGGGAGAATAAAGAATGGCATCTTCGATTTTTGTATAAAAATTGAAGATGCCATATAACTTAGCGTTATTTTATTTAGTTTTTTCCGCTGGAACCAAAACCACCTTCACCACGAACAGTATCATTTAATTCATCTGTTTCGATAAAGTTAGCTGTTAAAAATGGAGTGATGACCATTTGAGCAATTCTATCGCCGGGTTCTACAGTTTTTGCAGAATCACCATGATTATGAAGAGCAACAATAATTTCACCACGATAGTCAGCGTCAATAACACCTACTTTGTTTGCAGGAGCCAAACCTTGTTTGCAGGAAAGACCACTGCGGGCATAAATAAGTCCTGCATAACCTACAGGAATTTCAAGAGCGATACCTGTTGGAATGAAAACAGTATTTCCTGGAAGAATTGTTGCCGGTGTATCAAGGCATGCATACAAATCAGCTCCGGCAGCCCATTCAGAGCCGTATGTTGGAATGACTGCTGAATCTTTAAGTTTCTTAATATTAATATTTGCTGTCATAGTTAAATCCTTTCATAATGAATATTAAAAGTTAGTAATATATTCCGGTTTTTCCCATAATACAAGAGAGCCGGATTTCATTGATTCCTGAACTAATATATGTCTTTGATTAGCTGAACCTTTAAATACTAAAGATAAGTCTTTTTGAGCTTCGATAAATTCACCATCAACTAAAACATCTATGTAAGAAAGAAGTTCTTTAGTTTCAGGCCATTCATTAATCATTCGACCGAGTACATCTTTTTCAAAATCATATCCTGTAAAACACCAAATTGATTTTTCAGGATATACTTCACGAATCTTTCTTGCAAGAGGAAGAAGCCCCTGCTGATTTACGTGTTCTAAAGGTTCACCACCAAGAAACGTAATACCTTTGTAGAAATCAGGTTTAAGCAAATCTATTATATAATCAATTGTTTCCTGTGTAAAAGGTTTTCCAAAGTTAAAGTCCCAAGCTTCTTCGTTAAAACAACCGGGACATCTGTGAGTACAGCCACTAACAAACACGGAAACTCTTACTCCGGGACCGTTAGCAACATCATAACGCTTAATATCTGCGTAATTCATAAGCAACCTCCAAATTTATTGAAATAATACATTAAAATGGGCCTTCGCCAAATTAATTGCAAAGGCCCTGTAGGAAATATATGTTACTATAAATGTAAAACTCGTGCTTTAATTTCTTTTGTCTTACCAACATTCCAGAAGTTCTCACCTAAATAACCGCAAGTTCTTCTTGTTACATTCATTTTAGAATGATCTTTGTTGTGACACTGTGGGCATTCCCATTCGCCATCATCATTAATAATAATTTCTCCGTCATATCCGCATACATGACAATAATCTGATTTAGTGTTAAATTCAGCGTACTGTATGTTATCGTATATAAATTTAACTAATTCTTCAAGAGCTTCAAGGTTGTTACGCATGTTAGGTATTTCAACATATGAAATAGCACCACCTGAAGAAATAGACTGGAACTGACTTTCAAAAGTAAATTTGCTGAAAGCATCAATCTTTTCACGAACATCAACATGGTAAGAATTAGTATAATAACCCTTATCTGTAACATCCTTGATATCGCCAAATTTTTCTTTATCAATTCTTGCAAATCTATAACATAATGATTCAGCAGGTGTTCCGTATAAACCAAATGCAATACCTGTGTTTTCTTTCCATGAATCACAAGCAGCTCTTAAACGTTTCATAACACGCAATGCAAAATCAAGTCCCTTAGGGTCTGTATGGCTAACTCCTTTAACTAATTTAGTTACTTCATATAAACCAATGTAACCAAGAGAAATAGTTGAATAACCATCGTGTAATAATTTATCAATAGGTTCATTTTTACCAAGTCTTGCAATAGCACCATACTGCCAATGAATTGGGCTGACGTTAGAAAGTGTACCTTCTAATGCATGATGTCTGCACATAAGTGCTTCAAAGCAAAGAGATAATCTCTCTTCAAGAAGTGGCCAGAATTTTTCTTCATCCTGTCCTGAAATAATACCAATCTGTGGAAGATTAATACTTACAACACCCTGGTTGAAACGACCTTCCCATTTGTAATTACCATTTTCATCTTTCCAAGGAGAAAGGAAAGAACGGCAACCCATACATGAGAATACCTGTCCTTCGTAATTTTCACGCATTTTCTTAGCTGAAATATAGTCAGGATACATTCTCTTAGAAGAACATTTAACAGCCATCTTAGTAATGTAGTCGTATTTGCCACCCTTTAAGCAGTTATGTTCATCTAAAACATATATAAGTTTAGGGAAAGCAGGAGTAACGTAAACACCCTGTTCATTTTTAATTCCCTCATAACGCTGTCTTAAAATCTCTTCAACAATCATTGCTACTTCATCTACATATTCATCATTTTCATCGATGTTTAAGAAAAGAGTAACAAATGGTGACTGACCGTTAGTTGTCATTAAAGTATTAATCTGATACTGGATTGTCTGAACACCTGACTTTAATTCATCATAAAGTCTGTCATTTACAAATGATTCTAATGTCTCAGGGTCAACCTTATCACCATATTTTGAAAGATAATTTCTTGTATATTTTTCACGGCTTTTACGAAGGTATTTTCCTAAATGCTTAATGTCTACAGACTGTCCACCGTACTGACTGCTTGCAACGCTTGCAATAATCTGAGTCATTACAGTACATGCAACCTGAAAACTCTTAGGACTTTCAATTAATTTTCCGTTGATAACAGTTCCGTTATCAAGCATATCTCCTATATTGATTAAGCAGCAGTTAAAAATAGGTTGCAAATAATAGTCTGAATCATGGAAATGAAGAATTCCTTCATCGTGAGCTTTAGAAATCTTTTCAGGAAGTAAAACTCTTCTTGTTAAATCCCTTGAAACTTCACCGGCAATTAAGTCACGCTGAGTTGATGCAACTACAGCGTTCTTATTTGAATTCTCTTCCATAACATCCTTATTAGTATTACCAATTAATGCAAGAATAGAATCATCAGTAGTATTGGCTTTTCTAACAAGTTCTCTTGTATAACGATAAATGATGTATGTTTTTGCAAGAACAAATTTCTTCTCGGCCATAAGCTTCTGTTCAATAATATCCTGAATATCTTCAACTGCCATCTCATCAAAACCACGGTTTTCAATAGAAGCTAATATATTATAAATCTGTTCCTCACTAATTCTTTCTTCCTGGTCGACTTCTGTGTTCGCCTTCTGAATAGCTGATACAATTTTGTTACGATCATAAGTAGCTCTATGACCGTCACGTTTAATAACACTTATCATTTTTTTCGTTCCTTCTTTCTTTTCATATATCATGTATACAGCATTAAAAATACGATAATAATGCTGTTCTATATTAAACACAATTAAATACATTGTGTTTTTAGGCAATAAAAAAGCGATGTGTTAAACTATGATAATCAAGTAAGGTGTTTAACTCTTTCGCATGCATTAGATTATAGCACTAAGCTAAACGAATGTCTACAAAATATTGCGAAAATTAAAAAACAAAAACACAATATATAGTGTTTGAGAAAAGAGAGCCTTTAATAATGGGATGGAACAGAAAATAAAAAATTGTCAAGTGAAAAATAAATTAATTTAATTAAGTGAAATATATTTTATTTGAATGCAATTATAAATTTAAAGAGAAAAATATATTGCATATGTGAATGAAATTAAAAATCATTCTTCATCTTGATTCGGTTTTCTTTTCGTTTAAGGGCACAGTCCCACTCGGCCTGCTGAAATTCATTTTCAATGATAAGCGGTGGAACTTTTGTTGGTCTGTTATTAGCGCCCATTGCAACCATTACAAAGAAAGCTCTGTTAATAGGGTGACGCATTCCTTCATTATTTTCAACATAAGTATCTATGCGAACTTCCATTGAAGTGTTTCCGGTATATGTTACATAACCGATAATTACCAGCAAATCATTTACATAGGCTCCATCTTTAAAGTCTAAATGGTCGATTGCAGCAGTTGTTACATTATTGCAACCGGAATGGCGCTTTGCAACAATTCCGGCAATTTCATCAAGCATGGAAAGTAATGCTCCACCAAATAAACGACCGCCACCATTTAAATCACATGGCTTTATTACATGTACCTGCTCAGTCCTTGAAAAAGAAACTGTTTTTCCATTAATATTTTTTCTATTCATATATAAACACGCTCCTTTGTATAGTTAATTAATCATTAATATTGTTAATACTGTTAATACTGAATTATTCGTGACTATGCCGTAAAAGTGGCTGCAAGGATTAATTTTCATATTCATGGTTCAATTGTCAGTTCAGATACTGTCTGTTCTGCGAATAATTCAGGTTAAATTTAAATTATGCAGATAATTATTAAAAGTTAATATTATCACAATCGCATATGTAGAGTGCAAGAAGATATTTTAATCTGTTTTCAGGTATGTCTAAATCTAAGCATAACTGCTCCTTTATCTGATGAATGCGATAATTAATTGTATTTCTGTGAACAAAAAGTTTATTAGCAACTAAATTAACGCTTCCATTACATTCTAGATATACACGAAAAGTATTTAAGAGTTCACTATCATTTAATGGTGAAAGCAGTTTATGGGCATATTCACAAACATACTTGTCATCAATAGAAAGAGATATGTCGTAAAGTCCAATGTCAGAAAAATGCATTAGATTTTGTCCTTTTATAAATGAAACTTTTAAAGCCTTATAGGCTTGCATATAGTATTGGTACATTGAATCAATTGATTCAATATGATTACTTAAGCCTATATTACAATCGGTAGAAATAATGCTATTAGTGGAACAAATATAATAATGAATATTATCAAGTTCAATTTGTGCAAAATGTAGAATGGTTAAAGGTATTTTACTGGCAACAACTCTAAAGCCTATGAATTGATTAAGAATCTGTATATCTTCTTTTAAAGAAGAACGTAAAATACTTCTTAGAAATACACTGTTTTTTTGCAAAACAACTTTTTGCTCGGAAATAATTTCGTTACAATATTCCTGCATTATATCAGCTATATGAGTGTCCCATGGCATTGAAAAAATAGGAAAATTATTTTTTTCCCCAAATTCGATTATTCGAGAGGGAACATCTTTAATATACATACCAGTATTGATTAGTAAACCACAGGAACCTTTGATGTAAGCCGCGTTTATTAGATGGTCTAGTTTCTGAGTGCATTTAGTAGTTAGACCGGTTGTGATAATTAGTTCTCCACCTCTTACAAAAGAACTGTTATTTATATCGTCTAAAAGGTATACCCAAGTTATTTCTTTATTAAGATTCACAGAAGTAGTCAATAATTTTAAATTATATTTGGTGCTTGTTTTTTGATAAAAATATTCAAGTGTCAGTGACATGATAATATCTCCTTTTTAAGTATTTATTAGGCGCTTGTGACATATCATAATCTGCATAAAATAGCAGTTTATGATATGTCTTTAAGTTTGGTATTGTTATAAAAGAACCTAATTATCAGATATATTTCTTTTTATGATAAAGACTTTATGACTTTTTTGCCTTTAAATCATTAGGGAAGAAAATCGGATTTGCCAGATTAATACACGAAAATGTATTCATAATTATACATTATAACACAATAAAATTGTGCTGTAAGCACAAAAATAAAGTATGATATTATGCTTTATATGCTATAAAATGCAGAAATTGTGTGTTAATATTTGAATATACTAAAAAGAAGGTGAAAACATATTATAAGGAGGTTGCATGCAGAAAATAGAATTAATAGCATTAGATTTAGATGGCACGCTATTAAATGACAACAAAAAGATTTCCCCTGAAAGTATGCGTGTTATGGAGAAAATTATAAGTAAAGGTATATACATTGTGCCAACATCCGGAAGGATGTCAAATGATGATATTGTTCAGAAGAAACTTGAACCAATTGGAATCAGATATTTTATTGGAGAGAATGGTGGAATTATAAAAGATTGCGTTAAACAGAAAAATCTAAGAGTAGTTTCAATGGATTTATTTGAATCAATTGATTTAATAAAAGAATTGGAAAGATATCAAATATTTACATATTTTGTAAGTAACGAAAAAATTTATTATTCAACAAAAAATATAACAAATTTTTTACTGAATACGTTTGCTGAATTTTTTGAAGTATCAGGTGTGAATGAAGAAAGTTTGATAGATATTATAATGGAGAAAAATATTATTCCTGAAAAAATAGGAACATTACTTAACAGCCCTGGCGATGTGAAAAAAATTAAGAGGTTGAAGAATAAGTATAAGAAAATAATAATTATGCAGTCTAACATATTGGCTGTTGAAGCATGTTCAAAAAAAACTAGTAAGGGTATAGCTTTAGGGTGGTTATGTGAACAGTTGGGAATTAATAGGAAAAGCGTAGTTGCAATTGGAGATAGCGAAAGTGACATATCAATGCTTAATTATGCAGGAATTCCAGTGGCAATGGGAAATGCTTTAGATGAGGTTAAAAAGTGTGCAAAGTATGTTATTACAGAAAATAATAATGATGGTGTAGGAAAGTTTCTTATGGATATTTATAGAGAAATTCGTTGATACGAATGTATTTAAAAATAAAAAAACTAAAAGCAGGAAAGGAGAAAATTATGGGAATTTCATTAGCAAGATTAGACAACAGATTGTTACATGGAATAGTAGCTTCTCAGTGGACACCAAAGTCCGGTGCAAACAGAGTTATGGTAATTGATGACAAAACGGCTAATACGCCAATGCTAAAGGAGGCAATGCGAATAGGAAAACCGTCGGGGGTTTCTTTATCAATTATCAATAGAGAAACTGCATATACCAATTTTAAAAATGGTAAATACAATGGGCAGAAAGTCTTTGTTGTATGTAATGATCCGCAGATAATTTTAGATTTGATTGAGGACGGAAATGAGATTGGAACGCTAATTTTAGGTGGAACAGAAGTGCCTGAAAATACAGAAAGTATAAAAGTAAGTAAAAGGGCTTATGTGAAAAAAAAGGATGAATCTGTCTTTAAAAAAATCATGGAAAAAGGCACGAGAGTTTTAGTTCAGTATGTTCCAAATGATAAACCTGAACCGTTGGAAAAATTAATATAAAGAAAGTAGGAGGAAAAAACAATGGCAATAGGATTTGTAATCGCAGCGGCAGTAATAGCAGGATTACAGTATTTAGACAACTATGGTCCTCAGATTATAACAGACAATTATATGTTTTATGCAGTGCTGGTAGGTGCTGTTATGGGTGATCCGAAGACTGCTTTGATAGTTGGCGCAAGTATACAGTTGATGTCACTTGGTGTGGCAGCAATTGGTGGCTCAAGTGTTCCTAATTATGGAATGGCAGCGGTAGTTGCAACTGCACTTACAATTCACACGGGGCAGGATATGTCAGTGGGAATTGCAGTAGGTATAGCAGCTGGAGCATTAGGAGTGCAAATGGATGTAATTGCAAAAATTCTTAATGGATTTGTTGTGAGAAAAGCACAGAAATATTGTATGGAAAATAAATTTAAAAAAATGGAGAGGATTCTTTACTTAGGACCTGTTTTATTTTTCTTAAGTGCAGCTTTACCAACACTTATTATTTTAGCGTTTGGTGAAAATGTAACAGATTTTATAGTTAATTCAATGCCAAAATGGTTTACAGGGGGATTAACAATAGCATGTGGAATGTTACCTGTTATTGGTATTGGAATGTTACTTACATATATGCCTACGAAGAAATACATAGGCTTTGTAGCAATTGGCTTTGTGCTGGTTGCATATATGAATTTGAGTGTATTGCCTGTGGCTATTGTAGGTGCAGCAGTAGCATACGAGTATTACAAGAGACAGGCTGTTTCGACAACTGAAACAGTTTCTGTGGAAGGAGGGTTCGATGAAGATGAGTGATAGAACACCAGTATTGACTAAAAAAGATTTAAGACGTTGTGCATTAAGATCATGGATTAATGTAAATCTGTTTAATTATGAAACACAGCTTGGAGGTGCAGTAGCATTTGCAGAGGCAAAGGCACTAAGAAAAATTTATCCTGATGATGATGATTATCAGAAGGCAATGATGAATCAGTTTAAGTATTATAATACAATGCCATATTTTCATGGATTGCTTTTAGGTGCTGGATTAGCAATGGAAGATAAAGACGGACTTGAGGCTTTGGATGCAGTTCAGTCACTTAAAGTAGGACTAATGGGACCTTTAGCTGGAGTAGGTGATTCTTTAGGATGGATATTATTACCTACAATATTTGGTTCTATAGCCGGTTATATGGGAACTAAAGGTAACCCTATAGGATTAATTATATGGTGTACATTATATGTTGTGTTCTATATTTGGAGACTATCGTGGTGGAATTATGGATATAAGTTAGGAGCAAGCTTTATTTCAGCAATAGGTAATAAGTTAAATGCTTTTACTGAATGTGCTTCGATTTTAGGATTGTTTGTAGTAGGAGCAATGATTCCAAGTGTAGTAACAATGACAACAGGGCTAAAGTTTAAGTACGGAGATGTGTCTATGAATATACAAACAGATATTTTAGATGCAATATTACCTTGTATGTTACCGTTGGCTTTAACAGTAGTGGTTTATAAATTGCTGAAAAAAGGCGTTAAATTGACATATATAATTTTAGGCTTATTAGTTATTGGGTGTATAGGTGCTGCAACTGGACTGTTGGCATAACATATCTAATGGGAAATTTCTACACATTGAAATAGGTATATTTCTTTGTGGGAAATTTCCTTTAGAAAAAGATAATATTTTTTAGGTTGAGAGAGGAATTATGGTTAGATATATTTTTGCATCACATTATAGAATGGCAGATGGGTTAAAGGAAACAGTAGAATTTTTAACATCCGTAAATGAAAACGTATATGCTATTTCGGCTTATGTAACGGAAAATTATAATATTGAAGAGGAAATTAAAAAAGTCTTTGATAAATTTTCAAAAGAAGATAAGGTCGTTGTAATGACAGATGTCTTAGCAGGAAGTGTAAATCAAAAATTTATCCCATACGTTAATGAAAATATATTTTTGATTACAGGTATAAATGCACCTCTTGCAATGGAACTTGTGTTACTACCTGAAGAATGTATAAACAAAGAGCAGTTATCAAACTCTGTTAAATTAGCAAGAGAAACAATACAATTTGTGAATGAAATAAGTTCGGATGCGAATGAAGAAGATGAATAAAATTAAGAAAGGAAATTATTATGATTTTAGTATCAACAAGTACAGTTAAAATCACACCCACAGGACCTTACTTACCATGCTTCGTAAGTGGAAATCCTTTGAGAAGCGAAAAAACAAATAAAGTTCATGATTGTTTTGAGTGTACTGTAATAGTATTCAAAATTAATAACAAGTTAATGGTATGGGGAGAAATAGATATAATAGAAATAGATTTTAGATTAGCGGATACTATGAGAAAATCTGTACAGAAGATGTACAATGTACCATATGAGAATATAATAATAGGTACAATTCACACCCATACAGGTCCTGAAACATTAGAAGAAAATGCATTTGGAATGGATGAAGTAAAAGTTGTTCCGGGATATAGGGAATTTTTAGTCAAAAAGTTTGAAGAAGCAGTTAGTGAGTGCTTTAATAAAGGATTTACACAGGTTACACCTTACGTTAGAAATACAGTTATCGATGGTTTATATGGAAATCGAAACGGCAAGGGAGGTATTGAAGATAAAAATATATTAGAAATTAAGTTTGTTGATAAAAATGGTAATATTGTGGCAGGGTGTTTTAACATAGCGTGTCACGCAACTGTAAATGATCCAATGAGTGTTGAATTGACAACAGACATTATTGGATATTTAAGTAGGACAATAGAGAAAGAATGGGGTGTTTCGCCACTTATGATGCAAGGAGCAAGTGGCGATATGGGAAACAGACAATATAGAAAAAAAGCTGGATTTGATGAGATTAAAAGATTAGGGGATGCAATAATTGCACAATTGAGAATGGCAGGAGACTATAAACCGGTATTATTTTCTGATATCAAAATAGATAAGTATCATTATTTAGACGAATTCGACAAAAGTAATGACACTATGGAAAATTTGAAAAAAGAAATAAGTGAGGATGTGGCAAAGTTAAAAATTGAAAAAGACTTTGATCAGAGAAAGCTATTAATAAGTGGTTTAACTTTTTTAAAACAACAGTATAATGAAAAACACGTAAAAAATGAATTTGATGCATCGATAATAAGATTGGGAGATTTGGAGATATGTCAGATACCTGCTGAATTGTTTTCATGTTTCGGATTGCAAATAAAAGCAGCCAGTAAAGCCAAATATTGTATAATATGGGGATATACAAATGGAATGGTTGGATATATGGTTAGGTCAGAGGAATACGAAACATGCTATGAAGGAAGAAGCACTAAATTTAGACAGGGAGAACCAGAAAAAATAACGGAGGATTTGGTTGAATTAATTAAGAAAAGATATAAGTAAGTAGTTTTGTGTGTATGGACTCCGGAGAAATAGAAAACTTCGGAGTCTAATATTTTATGTTAGAGAGGGAAAAAATGTTAAAAAGTTGGAAAGGACAACTCTATATAATTGCGTCGGCAATTCTTTTTGGAACAATGCCTTTTTTAACAAAAATGGCGTATAAAAGTGGTAGTAATGCTTATTCGGTTGTATTTTGGAGATTTTTATGGGCGAGTATATTTATGGCAATAATCATAAAAGGATTCTATAATAAAAAAATACTGTTAAGTAAAGACAAATTAATTAAAATATTGGGATTATCTATTTTATATGGAGTTACCCCAATTTTATTATATATTTCATACAATTACATAGACTCAGGATTGGCAACGTCATTGCATTTTACTTATCCTATTTCTGTTATGATTATTATGGCTATAGTTTTTAAAACAAATATGGAAAAAAAACAGGTTTTGTGTGCTATAGTGTGCGTAGTGGGAATAATAATGTTATATTCTCCGGAAAAGCAGGCTGGAGTAAAAGGAATGGCTTTAGCTGTAATTTCAGGAATAGTATATTCACTATATGTTATATTATTGGAAAAATCTAAATTAAAGGGTGAATCTGTAATGTTAATATCTTTTTGGTTATGCTTTTTTGCTGCTATAGAGACAGGAATATTTTCTGCATTTATTGGAAAACTCAGATTTATAGGAAGCATGCAGGAATTTTTAGCAGAAATATGTTTGGCATTTTTTGCAACAGTTATAGCATTGGTATTATTTCAAAAAGGTGCTTTTTTATGTGGTGCGTTAACTGCATCATTGCTGAGTACATTTGAACCATTGACAGGAGTAATAATTGGATTGATTGTTTTTAAAGAGGAAATGACATGGAAACTTGGAATGGGAATATTTTTAATTCTTTTTTCAACAATCCTAGTTGTTTTGCCTGTCAAAGAAAAGAAAAAAATAAATATTGAAAGAAAAAATAGGTATTTTTGAAACACAGTATGAAATATATTTTAGAAACTTTCCCATAAAGAGTATTTGTGGTATAATGTGAAAATGTTAGTGTTTGAGGAAAAACAGTAATTTATAAAATTAAAATGATATAGAAGATAGGAAATAGTAGTTATGGGAAAAATTATTTTAACAGGTGACCGTCCAACAGGAAAACTTCATGTAGGACATTATGTAGGTTCATTAAAAAGACGAGTAGAGTTACAGAACTCAGGTGAATTTGATGATATTTTTATTATGATTGCAGATGCACAGGCATTAACTGATAATGCAGATAATCCGGCAAAGATTAGAGACAATATCATGGAAGTTGCACTTGATTATTTGTCAGTAGGAATTGATCCTGCTAAGTCTAATATATTTGTACAGTCAGCAGTTACAGAATTAACAGAATTAACATTTTATTATATGAATTTGGTTACAGTATCTAGATTGCAGAGAAATCCTACTGTAAAATCAGAAATTCAGATGCGTAATTTCGAAACAAGTATTCCTACTGGATTTTTCACATATCCAATCAGTCAGGCTTCAGATATTACAGCATTTAAGGCAACAACAGTTCCTGTTGGTGAAGACCAGATGCCGATGCTTGAACAGACAAGAGAGATTGTTCACAAGTTTAACTCAGTATACGGTGAGACACTTGTAGAACCACAGATTCTCCTTCCTGACAATAAGGCATGCTTAAGACTTCCGGGAATTGATGGAAAGGCTAAGATGAGTAAGTCTCTTGGAAATTGTATCTATATTTCAGAAGATGAGAAGGAAGTTAAGAAGAAAGTAATGTCTATGTTTACAGACCCTGATCATATCCGTATCGAAGATCCGGGTAAGATTGAAGGAAATACAGTATTCACATATTTGGATGCATTTTCAAATGAAGGACATTTTGCAGAATATCTTCCTGAATATGCAAACCTTGATGAATTAAAAGCTCATTATCAGAGAGGTGGACTTGGGGATGTTAAGGTTAAGAAGTTCCTTAACAATGTTATCCAGGAAGAGCTTTCTCCAATCAGAGCACGTAGAAAAGAATACGAAAAAGACATCGAAGGTGTATACGAAATCCTTAAAAAAGGAACAGAAGTTGCACAGGAAAGAGCAGCACAGACTTTAAGCGAAGTTAAACATGCAATGAAGATTGATTATTTTGAAGATCCTGAATTTTTAAGTGAACAGATTAAAAAATATAAATAAGATTTAGAAATATAAAAACCACATCAGATATACTATTTTTAAAGTTAACTAAAAGAAAATAGGTAAAGATGTGGTTTTTGTTTTAAATTAAAGTGAACAAAAATTTCATATCTGAGTTATAAAGCTGTTTAAATTCTCCGAAATAAAAGTTATTTAAAGTTTAATAATAAAGTTGGTCAAATTCTTCAAGTAAAGTTATTTAAATCTCAAAAATAAAACTCATTTAAATTCCCAAAATATCAATAACATCTAATCCAGTTTCTACAATATATGCGGGAATGGATTCGTACTCAGGTTCAGGATATTTTAAGTCAGGTATGCAAATAGAAGGAATATTTGCATTCTTTGAAGCTAATAAACCATTTTCAGAATCCTCCAATATAAGAGCAGCTTCTAAGGAAACATCTACTGATTTCCATGCTTTAAGAAAAATTTCAGGGTTTGGTTTAGATTCGTTAACTTTGTCACCACCAATAACGAAACTAAAATATTTATCAATTCCTGCACGCTTTAAATATTTTAATACAATTTCAGTTTTAGTGGATGAAGCAACTACACATGGAATGTTTGCAGCAAATAGAGCCTGCAAAAGCTCTTTTATTCCGGGCTTAATCTGAACTCCGTTTTTTTCAATTATATAATTCACCTGTTTTCGGGTCTCGCTAGAGATTATCTCATCAGGATAATCAGAACCGTAAATATCATAAAGAGTACGTTTGAGATTCTCTCCGGCAATACCTAATGTTTTTACATAATTTTCTTTTCTTTGTTTATAACCGTATTTTTCTAATATAGGAGCCTGAGTTTCCATAAACAACTTTTCCGTATCAAAAAGCAGCCCGTCCATATCAAAAATAACAAGTTTAGTTTTGGTCTTTAGTTCTCTATTTTTACAAATAATCATATATAATGCTCCAATTCATAATAAAAATAATCGAATACTTAAATGATAGTGATAAAGGCATAGATGTTACAAGTTCTGAGGCATATTATGATACTTTCATCACATCTAAAATAAATCATAAAATAAAAATTTAATTAGGTCAAAATATTTATTAAAAAATTAATAAATGTGAAGTGAAAAAATTATTCCCATTTTAAAGTGGGCAAAGTGGATTTTAGTCTTACAAAAATTAATAAACGTGGTAGGAAAATAAATCTTTCATAAGAAAAGAAATCAAGAAAATAATTTTCATAAAAGACATTGACGTGAAAATAATTATTATGTATTATAAAGATATGAAAATGATTTTCACGAAAGGGAATAAGATGAAAAAAAATATTTCGGTAATTGAAAATATAAACAGATTATATGACTCGTTTTTTGAACAGGAAAAAAAGATAGGAAATTACATACTTAGCAATTATAAAGAAGTTGTAAATATGACAATTTCAGAATTAGCTAAGAATAGTGGAACAAGTGTAGCAAGTGTTTCACGATTTTGCAAAAAGTGTGACGTGGACGGATTTCACCATTTGAAGATTGCACTGGCAAGAGAAATTGTTGAAGGTGATGACAACATACCGGTTTCTAATGATATTACAAGAGAAGATATCGGACAGTCATTACAAAATATTTTGGCAAATAAAATAGAAGAAATGAAGCAGACCATTTCATTAATAGATACAAAAGAATTTGATAAGATTCTTGAAAGCATACAGAATGCGGGAATTGTACAGTTTGTTGCAGTAGGAAATACGATTCCTGTAGCTTTAGACGGCGCATATAAGTTTAATGAAATTGGAATCCGCTCCATGGCAGGAAGCATATGGGAAACTCAATTATCATTTTCTATGACTTTAAAAGAACAAGATGTGTTAATTGCAATTTCTAACACAGGAGAGTCGAAGCAGGTTCAGAAAATGGTTGAGGCCGCAAAGGAAAATGGAGCAACAACCATTGGCATTACAAATAATCCCGATTCGACTATTGCAAAGACGGTAGACTATCATATACAGACGGCTACCAGAGAAAAATTATTCTTAAATGAGTTTTATTTCTCAAGAGTATCAGCAACAACAATTATAGAAATTCTATATTTGTTTTTAACAGTAGGACAGCAGAAAAGTTATGAAAGATTAAGCAAATGTGAAAATCTTATGGCAGATGAAAAATTATAAGAGGAGGAAACAAAATGAACGAAGTTCATTTTCTATAAATGTTTCCGACGAATAGCCGCCGACCGAAGGGAGGGGGCAATACATATAAACAGGAGGAATTATAAAATGAAACAAAAATGTGCAAAAGCAGCTTATGAAATGATTAAAGATGGAATGATTATAGGACTTGGTGGAGGAAGAACAATAGCTTTTCTTATTGAAGAACTAAAAAATGGAAATAAGAAAGTTAAAGCAGTTACACCTAGCGAAGATACAATGAATTTATGTGTCAAAGCAGGAATAGAAGTATTACCATTAGAATTTGTTAAACAAATTGATATTGCGTTTGACGGATGCAATGAGATTGACAAAAATCTTAATGCGTTAAAGACTGATGGCGGAATTTTTACAAGAGAAAAAATAGTAGCTGTTATGGCAAAAGATTATGTGATATTAGCGGATGAAGAAAAATATTCAGATGAGTTAACATTTGAACATGCAGTTGCAGTGGAAGTAATAAAAAGTGCAAAAGAATATGTTAAATCTAAATTAGAAGAAATGGGAGCAAAAGTAGAAGAACGTTCAACAGAAATGAAAATGGGAACTTTATTAAGTGATGACGGAAACTATCTTATGAATGCGTACTTTGAAAAAGGGCAGGATGTAAAAGCATTAGATGAAAAATTAAAGCACATAACAGGCATAGTAGAAACATCATTATTTTATAATATAGTGTCAAAAGCATTAATTGCAGGAGAAAGTGGCATTCGTGTAATAGATTAAAAGATTGTGGTGTTATACAAAAGCAATTTGAAAAATGTGGATATTAAGTTAGGAGGATAATCATGAGTAATTTAAACTGGGGAATAGTTGGTACAGGATGGATTGGCAGTGAAATGGCAGAGGCATTGTGGGCAGTACATGGAACTGTTTATGGAGTGTGTGGAAGCTCGCTTGAGAAGGCTGAAAATTTTGCCAAAGAATATAAAATAGAACATGCATATAATGATTTAGATGAAATGCTATCAGATAAGAATATTCATATAGTATACATTGCGACTCCACACAATATGCATTATGAAATGATGCTTAAATCATTAAAGGCAGGAAAGCATGTATTTTGTGAAAAGGCAATTACGGTAAACAGCAGACAGTTAGAAGAATGCGTCAAGGTGGCAAAGAAAAATAATTTAGTTATATGTGATGGCGTGACACTTCTTCACATGCCTTTATATAAGAAGATAAAGAAAATGATAGAAGATGGTGAAATTGGAAAGGTAAAAATGGTGCAGGTTAATTTTGGAAGTTGCAAGGAATATGATGTGAATAACAGATTTTTCTCAAAATCATTAGCAGGTGGGGCATTGCTTGATATAGGAGTATATGCAGTATCATTTGCCAGATATTTTATGGAAAGTAAGCCAAATGTTGTTCTTACCACTGCAAATTATTTTGAAACAGGAGTTGATGAAACAAGTGGAATTATTTTAAAAAATAATGATGGGCAAATGTCTGTTATTGCACTTACAATGAGAGCAAAACAACCAAAAAGAGGTGTTATTTCAGGAGAAAAGGGATATATACAGATAGATGAATATCCAAGAGCTCAAAAAGCAACAATTACATATACTGCTGACGGACATACTGAGGTTATAGACGAAGGTGATACGAAAAAAGCACTTCAATATGAAGTTATGGATATGGAAGAATATATTAATAATAATTCAGGACAGGAAAATCTTCAGATTGTAAGAGATGTAATGGAAACTCTTACTTCAGTTAGAAATCAGTGGGGAATGGTTTACGATTTTGAATAAGTAAAATTATGTAATGCCACAAGTTATAGATTAAAAGCCACTATATGCTTATGATAGTATATTTTTTTAGTAGATATTTGATTATTTACCTTTTCTACGTTAAAGAATACTATTGTTGCATGAGGTGGCTTTTAAATTATTGTAAGGTCTCGACATATAAAATTTATCAGGAATAAAAGTAATCCCGTTGTTCTGGGAAACTAAATGAAGAACAACATATTCGTCATGTGTTTCGTATATATATCTTGACTCAAAATTACCAACCTCATTACATAGTTTATCTGAAAGAACACGATGGAAAATAGTTTTATAATATGCTATAATGAGCGTTAGTGTGGAAAAGTATGCATTATATTTAAAATAGAACATAATTAAACAAGAAACCAATATAAAACAACATGGAGGAACAACAGTGGCTCACATTGATCAGAGTAAAATAAGAAACTTTTGCATTATTGCCCATATTGACCATGGAAAGTCAACTTTGGCAGATAGAATTATTGAAAAAACAGGATTGTTAACAAGCAGAGAAATGCAGGCACAGGTTCTTGATAATATGGAACTAGAGAGAGAACGTGGAATAACGATTAAGTCACAGGCAGTAAGAACGGTATATAAGGCAAAAGATGGAGAAGAATACATTTTTAACCTTATCGATACACCGGGACATGTCGATTTTAACTATGAAGTATCACGAAGCCTTGCAGCATGTGATGGTGCAATCCTTGTTGTCGATGCAGCACAGGGTGTAGAAGCACAGACTTTGGCAAATGTTTATATGGCACTTGATCATGACTTGGAAGTATTCCCTGTTATCAACAAGATAGATTTGCCTAGTGCAGATCCTGAAAGAGTTATAAATGAAATAGAAGATGTAATCGGACTTGAAGCTCATGATGCACCACTTATTTCAGCAAAAACAGGATTAAATATAGAAGAAGTATTAGAACAGATAGTGGAAAAAATACCGGCACCACAGGGAGATGTTGACGCACCACTTCAGGCATTAATATTTGACAGCTTATATGATGCGTATAAGGGAGTTATTGTTTTTTGCCGTTTAAAACATGGTGTTGTAAAAGCAGGTATGAATATAAAAATGATGGCTACGGGAGCAACAGCAAATGTAGTTGAAGTAGGATATTTTGGAGCAGGACAGTTTATTCCATGTGATGAACTTAGTGCAGGCATGGTTGGATATATTACAGCCAGCATCAAAAACGTAAAAGATACGCGAGTAGGTGACACTATTACTAATGCAGATAATCCTTGTGCAGAACCACTTCCCGGATACAAAAAAGTTAATCCTATGGTTTACTGTGGACTTTATCCGGCAGATGGAGCAAAATATCCTGATTTAAGAGATGCTCTTGAAAAATTACAGTTAAATGATGCAGCTTTGCAGTATGAACCTGAAACATCACTTGCATTAGGATTTGGCTTCAGATGCGGATTTTTAGGATTGCTTCATTTGGAAATTGTACAGGAAAGACTTGAGCGTGAGTACAATCTTGATTTAGTTACAACTGCACCTAGTGTTATTTACAAAATATATAAAAACGATGGAAGTGTTATAGAACTTACAAATCCTTCTAATTTGCCTGACCCAAGTGAAATTGAGCATATGGAAGAACCTATTGTTCATGCGGAAATAATGGTAACAACTGAGTTTATCGGTGCTATTATGGAATTATGTCAGCAAAGAAGAGGAACATATATAGGAATGGAATATGTAGAAGGTTCAAGAGCATTACTCGAATACGATATTCCGTTAAATGAAATAATATATGATTTCTTTGATGCACTTAAATCCCGCTCAAGAGGATATGCGTCATTTGATTATGAATTGAAAGGATATGAAGCAGCTAAGTTAGTTAAACTTGATATTCTTATTAATAAGGAAGAAGTGGATGCACTTTCATTTATCGTTCCGGATGTTACAGCATATGAACGAGGCAGAAAAATGTGCGAGAAACTTAAAAATGAAATACCACGTCAGTTATTTGAAATTCCAATTCAGGCAGCAGTCGGAAGTAAAGTAATTGCAAGAGAAACAGTTAAGGCAATGCGAAAAGATGTTTTGGCTAAATGTTATGGTGGCGATATTTCACGTAAGAAAAAACTTCTTGAAAAACAGAAAGAAGGAAAGAAGAGAATGCGTCAGGTTGGTAACGTTGAAATACCACAGGAAGCATTTATGGCAGTACTCAAATTGGACGAAGATTAATATAAAAGGTCTCTTTGCAGCAGGCAGAGGGACCTTATTAGTTGAAAAGAGAGGTAAAAATGAGCAAACATTTAGAAATATATATCCATATTCCGTTTTGCGTAAAAAAATGTGATTATTGTGATTTTCTCTCCGACAGGGCAGATTGCAAAACTAAAGAGGAGTATGTGGATGCGTTAATAAAAGAAATTGAATTGTCAAAAAATATTTTGAATGGATATGAAGTAGATTCAATCTTTTTTGGAGGAGGAACCCCTTCTATATTGGAATCACATTTATTTGAATGCATAATGAATGCAGTAAAAAAATATGCAAATATAAATGAAAATACAGAAATAACGATAGAATGTAATCCGGGCACTTTGACAAGAGAAAAATTAGAAGTTTACAAGAAAACCGGAGTGAACAGATTAAGCATAGGACTTCAGTCAGCAAATGATGATGAATTAAAAAGCATTGGAAGAATACACACATGGCAGGAGTTTTTGGATAATTATCGAATAGCAAGGGAATGTGGATTTGACAATATTAACATTGACTTAATGAGTGCACTTCCGGGACAAACGATTTCATCATATAAAGAAACTCTAGAAAAGGTAGTTGCCTTGAATCCAGAGCACATATCGGCGTATAGCCTTATAGTAGAAGAGGGCACGATAATGTATGACAGGGTAAATGAAGCAGCATTGCAGGGAAAGGATATACTTCCTGATGAAGATACTGAGCGTGAAATGTATTACATGACAAAGAATATCTTAGAAGAAAATGGATATCACAGATATGAAATATCAAATTATAGTAAAGAAGGCATGGAATGTAGACACAACGTAGGATATTGGCAGAGAAAAAATTATATTGGCTTTGGAATAGGAGCAGCTTCTTTATTAGAAAATGAAAGATATAATAATATTTCAGATTTAAATAAGTACATTGCTTTCATAAATGAAATATACAATTGCGAAGATAATATGGATGAAATGACAGCTTTTCAATATGGTAGTGAAGAAATGATGGATTATTTATTTGAAGATGAAGATGATTATGAATTTGAAAATAATAATCAACAATCAAGAGAAGATGAATCTGTATTCGAAGAAAAAATTTATCGAAAGAAAAGTGATAATGATACAGACTTTGATACTGATTATAACAGATTAGGTTCAATTCATAAAAACATTGAAAGACTCTCTAAAAATGATCAGATGGAAGAATTTATGTTTTTAGGCCTTAGAATGATGGAAGGAGTAAACAAAACTAAATTTGAAACATTATTTAATAAGAAGATAGAAAACGTATACGGTAATGTCTTAGAAAAACTTACACAGGAGAAATTATTGAAAACCGAAAACGACAATATAAAACTTACCGAAAGAGGAATTGATGTAAGCAATGTAGTATTATCAGAGTTTTTATTATAATAATATAATATGTAGAATACTCTATTTAATACTAATAAATATAGAGAAACTAATAAACTATAATAATTATAATAGGAATTATAGTAGGTAATTAATTGAACATTAATACTAGTATTGGGGAAAATAAAAAAACAAAACTAATTGCATTCAAAAAATATATATTTAATAATATCCAAAATAAAAATATCTAAAATTAAACATCATAGCACAAACCGGATAAATGTATATAATAACGAAAGAGCATTTGCCACCGTCGGTTCAATGTTCCATCATATGGAATGACTAGAACCGAAGGTTCTAATGTCAGACCATATGATGGAACATTAGAACTGCTACGAGTGGCAAGCAGCGAAAGCGTTCTTTCGATATTATATACATTTTTAATTGCAAGCAGCGAAAGCGTTCTTTCGATATTATATACATCCTTAAGGTTTGTGCTATTTTTCTATGTTCACAAATTATTTACAAAAGTTTCTATAATTTTTTTTGCAAAAATGTTGACAAATAATATGGTGGGTGCTATTTTAATTTATGAAAGATGTTAGCACTCAAAACTAACGAGTGCTAATAAGTAGAAAGGAGATGGAATATGGAACTGACAGAGAGAAAAGTAAAAATATTACAGGCAGTCATTCGTAACTATTTGGAAACAGGCGAGCCCGTTGGTTCAAGAACCATTTCTAAGTATACAGATCTTAACTTAAGTTCAGCAACCATTCGTAATGAGATGGCTGACTTAGAAGAGATGGGATATATAGTTCAGCCTCATACATCAGCAGGACGAATTCCTACAGATAAAGGTTACAGACTTTATGTTGACGATTTAATGAAAGAAAAAGTTCAGGAATTAGACAACAGAGAAAAGAAAGTAACTGAAAGAGAAAACCTTTTATTTGAAAAGGTTGATAAGGTTGAAACCCTTCTTCAGAATATGGCGAAGATGCTTGCAACCAATACTAATTATGCAACAATGATTTCAACATCAAGGGATAACGAAGATAAGATAAAATTCATTCAGTTGTCACTTATGGATGACAATCAGATTTTATGTATTGTTGTTTCGGGAAGAAACAGAGTAGTAAACAAGATTATAAAAGTTAAAGACCAGATTAATGAAGAAATGGTTTTGAGACTTAATGTGGCACTCAATACAAGTCTTGCAGGATTAGCAGTTGAGCAGATTAACATAGCTGTTATTTCAACACTTACATCTAATGCAGGTGAACATAAAGAATTAGTAACAGATGTGTTACAGGCAATTACAGAAGCCATTGCATCAGAAGCACAGATGAAGATTTATACATCAGGTGCAACGAATATTTTGAAGTATCCTGAATTAAGCAGTAACGAGAATGCAAGTTTGTTGCTTTCAACATTTGAAGAAAAGAAGCCATTAACCAATTTGGTAAATGATAATGAAACAGGAATTCAGGTTTATATCGGTGAAGAAACTCCGGTAGAAGGAATGAAGGATTGTAGTGTTGTAACAGCAACTTATGAATTAGAAGATGGCATTAAAGGTACCATCGGAGTTATAGGTCCGAAGCGAATGGATTATGAGAAAGTTGTAGAGACATTAAGAACAGTTAAGGGCCAGTTAAGCGATGCTTTCAAGAAGGAAGACGAATAGAAAGGAAGGTCCAATGGAAAAGAATATTAACGATATGCCTGAAGAAGAAAAGGTAGAAAAATCTGAAACTGAAGAAGAAACAGTAGAAGATACAAATGAAACAGTAGAAACTGAAAAAGAAACAACAGAAGATACTAAAGAAGATAAAGACAAAAAAGAAGCAGAAGATAAAAATTCTTCAGACAAAAAAGAAAAGAAAAAAATATTTGGAAAGAAAGATAAGAAAGACCAGCAGATAGAAGAGTTAACTGATAAACATCAAAGACTTATGGCTGAATTCCAAAACTATAGAAACCGTAGCGAAAAAGAAAAATCAGCAATGTTTGAAGTTGGTGCAAGATCAATTATTGAAAAACTTCTTCCGATTGTAGATAACTTTGAAAGAGGTATCGCAGCATTATCAGAAGAAGAACAGAAATCACCAACAGGTCAGGGAATGAATTTAATATATAAGCAGTTGATGACAGCATTTGAAGAAATGGGAGTTACAGTCATTGAAGCTAAAGGCCAACAGTTTGATCCGGAATTACACAATGCAGTAATGCATGAAGACAATGACGAATTAGAAGAAAATGTTGTTGTTGAGGAATTCCAGAAAGGCTATAAATATAGAGACAGTGTTATAAGACATAGCATGGTTAAGGTAGCTAATTAATTTTACAAATAAGAAATTATTTAACATATATTTGAACTCGGAAAACCGAGAAATAAGAAAATTATCAATTTAGGAGGAAATATATCATGGGAAAGATTATTGGTATTGACTTAGGAACTACAAATTCATGTGTAGCAGTTATGGAAGGTGGAAAACCTACAGTTATTACAAATGCAGAAGGTGTTAGAACAACTCCATCAGTAGTAGCATTTGCAAAATCAGGTGAAAGATTAGTTGGTGAAACAGCTAAACGTCAGGCAGTTACAAACGCTGACAAGACAATCTCTTCAATTAAGAGACATATGGGAACAGATTACAAAGTAGCAATTGATGATAAGAAATATACACCACAGGAAATTTCAGCAATGATTCTTCAGAAGTTAAAAGGTGATGCTGAAGCTTACTTAGGTGAAAAGGTATCAGAAGCTGTTATTACAGTACCTGCTTACTTCAATGATGCACAGAGACAGGCAACAAAAGATGCAGGTAAGATTGCAGGACTTGATGTAAAGAGAATTATCAACGAGCCAACAGCTGCAGCATTAGCTTATGGTCTTGATAATGAAAAAGAACAGAAGATTATGGTATACGATTTAGGTGGTGGTACATTTGATGTATCTATTATCGAAATTGGTGATGGTGTAATCGAAGTATTATCAACTTCAGGTGATAACAGACTTGGTGGTGATGACTTTGATGAAGCAATTACAAATTATATGATTTCTGACTTCAAGACAAAGACAGGTGTAGACCTTACAACAGATAAGATGGCACTTCAGAGAATTAAAGAAGCAGCAGAAAAAGCTAAGAAGGAACTTTCTTCAGCAACACAGACAAACATTAACATCCCTTACATTACAGTAACAGCTGAAGGACCACAGCATTTTGATTTAACTCTTACAAGAGCTAAATTTGATGAATTAACAAGAGCATTAGTTGAAAGAACAGCAGTTCCTGTACAGAATGCATTAAGAGATGCCGGAATTACAGCAGCTGAACTTGGAAAGGTATTATTAGTTGGTGGTTCAACAAGAATCCCTGCAGTACAGGATAAGGTTAAACAACTTACAGGTCATGAACCATCTAAGAGTTTGAATCCTGATGAATGTGTAGCAATCGGTGCATCAATTCAGGGTGGTAAACTTGCAGGTGATGCAGGCGCAGGCGAAATCTTACTTCTTGATGTTACTCCACTTTCATTATCAATTGAAACAATGGGTGGTATCGCAACAAGATTAATTGAAAGAAATACAACAATTCCTACAAAGAAGAGCCAGACATTCTCAACAGCAACAGATAACCAGACAGCCGTTGATATCAACGTAGTACAGGGTGAAAGACAGTTCGCAAGAGATAACAAGAGCCTTGGACAGTTCAGACTTGATGGAATCCCACCAGCAAAGAGAGGTGTTCCACAGATTGAAGTTACATTTGATATTGATGCAAATGGTATCGTAAATGTTTCAGCTAAGGATTTAGGAACAGGAAAAGAACAGCACATTACAATTACAGCAGGTTCAAATATGTCTGATGAAGATATCGATAAGGCTGTAAAAGAAGCTGCTGAATTTGAAGCACAGGATAAGAAACGTAAGGAAGGCATTGATGCTAAGAATGAAGCTGATTCAATGGTATTCCAGACAGAAAATGCTTTGAATGAAGTTGGTGATAAGATTGATGCAAATGATAAGGCAGCAGTTCAGGCTGACATCGATGCATTAAAGGCTGTAATTGCTGAAATTACAGATGACCAGAACATCACAGATGCTCAGATTGAAAGCTTAAAGAATGGAAAAGAAAAATTAATGGAAAGCTCACAGAAAGTATTCTCAAAGATGTATGAACAGGCTCAGGCACAGGCTGGAGCACAGGGAGCAGGTCCTGATATGGGAGCACAGGGAGCTTACCAGGATCCTAATGCAGGAGCTGGAGCAGATGATGTAGTTGATGGTGACTATAAGGAAGTATAATCTGAATACACATATAGCACTGGGTTATAGAATATGATAGAATGTATCCCGTCCGGGTTTAGCCCGGACGGGTTTTACAAGTTATTTATACTAATATAAAAATAATGAAAATAGGACTAGGGTATGACATCCGTGTTTTATTTGCAGATTATTTATTCATACTAATATGAAAGGTGATAAAAATGGCGGAAAAAAGAGATTATTATGAGGTATTAGGCGTTGATAAAAATGCTGACGAAGCCACAATAAAAAGCGCATATAGAAAATTGGCTAAGAAATATCACCCGGACGTAAATCCTGGGGAAGAAGCTGCGGCGAAGTTTAAAGAAGCATCAGAGGCATATGCTGTACTTAGTGATGCTGATAAGAGACGTCAGTATGATCAATTCGGTCATGCAGCATTTGATGGAAGCGCAGGAGCAGGAGCCGGAGGATTTGATTTTAATTCTGCAGACTTTGGAGATATATTTGGAGACATATTCGGAGATATATTTGGCGGAGGCAGACGTAGTTCAAGAAACAGCAATGGTCCTATGAGAGGAGCAGATATTCGTGCTTCAGTCAGAATAACATTTGAAGAAGCTGTATTTGGATGCGAAAAGGAATTAAGTCTTAATCTTAAAGATGAATGTACAACATGTCATGGAACAGGTGCAAAGCCTGGAACACAACCTGAAACATGTAGCCGATGCGGAGGTAGAGGTCAGGTAGTTACAACACAGCAGAGCTTCTTTGGAACAATGCAGAATATTACAACATGTCCTGAATGTAACGGAACAGGTAAGGTTATAAAGGATAAATGTGCAACATGTCACGGCACAGGATATACTTCAAGTCTTAAAAAGATTGCAGTTACAATTCCGGCAGGTATTGATGACGGACAGAGTGTAAGAATCAGAGAAAAAGGTGAACCTGGAAGAAATGGCGGACCAAGAGGAGACTTATTAGTACAGGTTAGAATTATAGGCAATCCAAACTTCCAAAGAAATGGAATGGATTTATATACAAATACATCAATCTCATTTGCACAGGCAGCAATAGGAGGAGATGTAAGAGTTAACACTGTAGATGGAGATGTATTGTTTAACATAAAACCGGGAACACAGACAGGAACAAGAATCAGATTAAAAGGAAAAGGTGTTCCAAGTATTAGAAATAAAGCAGTTCGTGGTGATCAATATACAACTTTGATTGTAAGAGTACCTGAAAAATTGACTCATGAACAAAAAGAGTTAATTAAACAGTTAGACAAAGTATCAGGAAATACACTAAACCAAAGTGAAGATGAAAAGCCAAAGAAAAAGAGCTTTAAAGATAAATTTAAACTAGATTAAGAGATTAGAAAAAAGAAATATTGCGGATATAAAAGTAAAATTGCTTTTATATCCGTATTTTTATATATTAAAAATTTGAAAAAAATTTTATAAGTTAGAAAATATTAAAACAATCATTTAAATAAATAAAGAAGAAATAAGTAATGTATATATTAAATTAAGTAACAATAAAACAAGAAAAAATTGCAAAAAAAAGTTTTTGTGAACAATAAAACCAATGAGAGTAATCACTAATAGTCAAATTGTACAAAAACAAGCAAAAAAATAAGCGGTTTATAATAAAATATGTTGACTTTTGAAACGTTTTTAACTATACTGACTGTATAATAGTTATAAAGTTCAGGAGGAAAATTGAAATGAGAAAGAATTTAAAGAAAATCGCCACATTAGCAATGGCAGCAGCAATGGCTATCGCAGTAGTACCTGCAGTACCAACTCAGGCAGCTAAAACAGAATTAATTAAGAATGAATGGGACAGTTACTTTGGTGCTTCATCAGGATGGGCTGAAGGAGCAGAAGGAGCTTTGACAGAAAATTCTAAGTCATCTTGGACAGCCGATATGGATTCAATTGGCTGGGGTGGAATCTGGGGAGCTCAGATTAAGAATGAAAACCTTAAGTACCAGAAAGGCCAGTCATATACAGTAAGTTGTAAACTTAAAGCAACTAATTTAGATAAATGGGTTCTTGTTAAGGTTGAAGGAGATGATCCTAATGCATACGAACCTGATAAGGCTCCATTAGCATTTAAGTGGGTACAGTTACAGCAGGATAAAGAACAGACAGTAACATTAGATTTTACTTTGGCTAAGAATTATAGTGGACATCTTTCATTATACTTTGGCGTTGGCGGAGAAATGGGTGACAGAGAAGATGAACAGTTAGCAGGTCTTTACAATGGTTTAGTTACATTACCAAAGGATGGAGATCCTACATTTTCATCATCTGTAAAATGTTCTAACATTTCAGTAAAACAGGTTGCTACAACAATTAAGAAAGTAAGAGCTAAGAAAGGCGTAGCTAAGGTTACTATTAACAAGAGTGCAGTAGCAAAGAAATATGTTGTACAGTATTCAACAAAGAGCAGTATGGCTGGTGCAAAGAAAGTTGTTACGGCTAAGACAAATGCAACATTAAAGAATCTTACAAGTGGAAAGAAATACTACGTTAGAGTTGCTGTTGTAAACAAGAATGGAAAGCAGAGCAAAGAATGGAGTGCTAAGAAAGTAGTTAAGGTTAAATAATTAAAGCTACATATATAAACTGTTTGAATTGCAATAATAAATAAACAAGAGAAACCTTATAATTAGGAAGAATTCCTTTTTATAAGGTTTCTTTTATATTGGCGTGCCCGGCGATGTATGTTCCACTTTGTAACATACAGTTTATGGAGAAATAAAAAGTGAAAAGGCTAAAAGGGATATTTATAAAAGGCTGAAAGGGATATTTATGAAAGGTTGCATTAAAAAGTTTTAGCGTTTATAATAAAATGATGTTTTGTGGTTTAAGAGAGGATTTTATTTATGAAATGGAATAAATATACGTTAAAAACAACAACAGAAGCTATAGATTATATAAGTGGTTTGATGATTGAACTTGGTATAGATGGAATACAGATAGAAGACAATGTGCCTTTATCAGAAGAGGACAAGAAGGCAATGTTTATAGATTATCTTCCAACACTTCCTAAAGATGATGGAACAGCATATATAAGTTTTTATACAGAGGAAGATAATGACGATGAAGCATTACTTCATAAAGTTAGAGAAAAATTAAAAGAAGCATCATCATTTATAAATGTTGGAGAGGGAACAATAGAAAAAGATATAACAGAAGACATTGACTGGGTTAATAATTGGAAACAGTTTTTTAAAGCTTTTACTGTAGGAGAATTTTATATTAAACCTACATGGGAAGAAATTGATGAAGCTCATAAAGATATGAAGATGATTGAAATTGATCCCGGGACTGCATTTGGAACAGGAAAACATGAAACAACTCAACTTTGCATCAATCAGCTAATAAAATATGTAAAACCTGGTGATATAGTACTTGATTTAGGATGTGGAAGCGGTATCTTGTCTATAGTTGCAAAAAAATTAGAGGCAGGTAAAATGGCAATGACTGACATTGATCCGGCTGCAATTACTGCATCAAAAGAAAATTTCCAGGTAAATCATATTGCGATGGATGACATTGATTTGTATGATGGAAATATTATAGATGATGAAGAATTACAGAAAAAAGTCGGATTTAATAAATATGATGTAGTTGTTGCAAATATATTAGCAGATGTAATTATTCCAATATCAGCAATCGTAGATAAATTCTTAAAGAAAGGTGGAATATTTATTTCATCAGGGATTATTTACATGAAAGAAGAAGATGTAGTTGATGCCATAAAGAAAAATCACAAATTAAAATTTATGGAAACAGTAAATCAAGGTGACTGGCGTGCAATTATGGCACAGAAGATTTTAGATTAAAAGAGTGGTATAGAATGTATAGATTTTTTGTTAATGCCGAAAATATATTAGAAGATACTATTTTAGTTACAGGTAGTGATGTTAATCATATAAAAAATGTTCTTCGTATGAAAATCGGAGAAGAAATCCTTATTAGCGATGGAAATGATAAGGAATATGTCTGCAGTATTTTAAATATGGATGATGAAAAAGTTGAAGCAAAAATATTAGATATAAACGGACCGGGAAGAGAATTGCCTATAAAAGTATATTTGTTTCAGGGATTGCCTAAAGGCGATAAAATGGAAACAGTAATACAGAAAATGGTAGAACTTGGAGTTTATGGAATTGTGCCGGTAAGTACAAAAAGGTCAATAGTAAAGTTAGATGCAAAAAAGGCAGCCAATAAAGTGAAAAGATGGAATGCCATTTCAGAAAGTGCAGCAAAACAAAGTAAAAGAGGAATAATTCCTAGAGTAAATGATGTCTGCACATTTAAACAGGCAATCGGTATGGCTAAAGAATTAGATATGATTATAATGCCGTATGAAGAAGCAGATGATATGGAAAAGACAAGAAATATCATTAGAGACTTAAAAAAAGACACATCTGTTGGAATTTTCATAGGACCTGAGGGAGGATTTGCTAAAGAGGAAGTAAATGCCGTTATGGAGGAAAATGGAACTCCAATAACTTTGGGGAAAAGAATTTTAAGAACTGAAACGGCAGGCATGGCTATTATGTCAGTAATTATGTTTATGATGGAAGAATAAGGAGCAAAAATGGAAGCGTATTTTGATAATTCAGCCACAACAGTAGTGACAGAAAATGTAAAAGATATAGTTGTAAAAGTTATGACGCAGGATTATGGAAATCCATCATCTATGCATATGGTAGGTGTAAATGCTGAAAAATATATTAAGCAGGCCAAGGAAAATATATCAAAAATATTAAAAACAGACCCGAAAGAAATATATTTTACATCAGGTGGCACAGAGTCGAATAACCTTGCAATAATAGGAAGCGCTAATGCAAATAAAAGAGCAGGAAATAGAATAATAACTACAAAAATTGAACATTCTTCTGTTGCGGCAACGATGAAATACTTAGAAGAACAGGGATTTGAGATTGTATATCTACCTGTAGATAACAAAGGCATTGTAGCTATGGAAAGCCTTAAAAATGCTATGAATGAAAATACAATTCTTGTTTCTGTTATGTTTGTAAATAATGAAGTAGGTGCAATAGAACCTATTGAAGAAATTGGAAAATATATTAAGTCAGTAAAAAAAGATGTTGTATTCCATGTTGATGCTATTCAGGCATTTGGAAAGTTAGACATAAAACCTAAAAAGCTAAATATAGATATTCTTACTGTAAGCGGACACAAAATTCATGGACCAAAAGGTTCAGGATTTATATATATAAAAGACAAAACAAAAATATCACCAATTATATTTGGTGGCGGACAGCAAAAAGGAATGCGTTCAGGTACAGAGAATGTGCCTGGTATTGCAGGAATTGGTGAAGCGGCAAGAGCAGCTTATGAAAATTTGGATGAAAAGGTGGACAAACTTATTTCCTTAAAAGACAGACTTATTGATATTTTAAATGAAATGGAAGATGTTACTGTAAACAGTCAGAAAGGAAAACAAGGTGCACCGCATATTGTAAGTGCAAGTTTTAAAGGCGTAAGAAGTGAAGTACTTCTTCATGCGTTAGAAGAAAGAGGAATTTATATATCAGCCGGCTCAGCATGCTCATCTAACAGACCGGCAGTAAGTGCTACTTTAAAAGCTATGAACATAGATAAAGATTTGTTAGAATCAACTGTAAGATTTAGCTTTAGCACATTAAATACTATGGACGAAATAGAATACTGTGGGGAACAGCTAAACAGCTTGCTACCTATGTTAAGAAAATACGTTAGAAGATAGAAGGAGAGTAAAATGACACAATCACTTTTGATTAAATATGCCGAGATTGGTATAAAGGGAAAAAACAGATATTTGTTTGAAAATGCCCTTGTTAAACAGGCAAAGATTGCATTGAAACGTGTAGATGGAGAGTTTGTTGTAACAAAAGAAGCAGGAAGAATTTATGTTACTACAGAATCTGACTGCGATATGGATGAAGCGATTGAAGCGTTACAATATGTGTTTGGTATTGTAGGCATTTGCCCAATGATGCAGATAGAGGACAATGGATTTGAAGATTTAGCTAAACATGTAATAAAACATATCGAAGATAACTATGAAGATAAAAATCTTACATTTAAGGTTGCAGCCAGAAGAAGCAGAAAGAATTATCCAATGGATTCCATGGAAATTAACATGGAAATGGGAGGCGTAATTTTAGATGCATTCCCTGAAATGAAGGTGGATGTTCATAATCCTGATATTGTAATTAATATCGAGATAAGAAATAAAATTAATATTTATTCAAAGATAATTCCGGGACCGGGTGGAATGCCTGTTGGAACAGCCGGAAATGGTATGCTTTTATTATCAGGAGGAATTGATAGCCCTGTTGCAGGATATATGGTTGCAAAACGTGGAGTGCATATTGATGCAGTATATTTCCATGCACCACCATACACATCTGAAAGAGCAAAACAGAAAGTTGTCGATTTGGCAAAAATCATATCAAAGTATACAGGACCAATGAATTTATATGTAGTTAATTTTACAGATATACAGATGTATATTTATGACAAATGTCCACATGATGAGTTAACTATCATTATGAGAAGATATATGATGAGAATTGCAGAGTATTTTGCAAATAAAGAAGGCTCATTAGGACTTATAACAGGAGAAAGTATAGGACAGGTTGCAAGTCAGACAATGCAAAGCCTTGCAGCTACAAATGAAGTATGTACTATGCCGGTATTCAGACCTGTAATTGCATTTGATAAGCAGGAAATAGTAGATATTTCATTAAAGATTGGAACATATGAAACATCTATCCTTCCATATGAGGATTGTTGTACAACATTTGTTGCTAAACATCCGGTTACTAAACCAAATATTAATATTATTAAAAGATCAGAAACACATTTGGAAGAAGAAATTGACAGAATGTTTAAGGAAGCAGTTGAAACTGCAGAATTAATCGAGATAAGAAGAGACTAATTAAATAAAAAAGAGGGTAATAAAAAAGCAGGCAAACCTGCCTGCTTTTTTAGCAACATCAATTATACAAGATATGGCTTTAAAACATCTAAAATAGCGTTAACGTCATCTTCGCTATGGATGTTTAAGTCAATTGGTTTAGAAAGATCAAGACTGAAAATTCCCATAATTGACTTTGCATCAATTACATAACGACCTGATACTAAATCAAAATCAGAATCAAATTTTGTTATGTCATTTACGAAAGCTTTTACTTTATCAATTGAATTTAAGCTGATTGTAACTGTTTTCATAATAAATACCTCTCTTAAATATATTTTTATACGTCAATATTAACACGAGGCTGATAATAGGGCAATGATAAAAGTATACAAAATTTAATCAAAAAAATTGTTTGGAGTTTGTAAAAATGTTAAAAGTAGCATTACATAATTTAGGATGTAAAGTAAATGCATATGAGACTGAGGCAATGGCACAAAAGCTGGAAGATGCCGGTTACGAAATTGTACCATTTAATGAAAAGGCCGATGTGTATATTATAAATACATGTTCAGTTACAAATATGGCAGATAGAAAATCGAGACAAATGCTTCATAAAGCTAAGAAAATGAATGAAGATGCAGTAGTAGTTGCAGCAGGATGTTATGTTCAGACAGCAACAGAAAAATTGTTAGAAGATTTGTCTGTTGACATTCTTATTGGAAATAATAAGAAAAAAGATATAGTTGAAGAACTTCAAAAATATTTTGATGATAACAAATATAATAAAAATGTAATTGATATAAATGCCACAAATGAATATGAAGAGTTGGAACTGGCAACTGTAACAGAACATACCAGAGCTTATATAAAAATTCAGGATGGATGTAATCAGTTCTGTTCATATTGTATAATTCCGTATGCGAGAGGAAGAATAAGAAGTAGAGAATTTGATAATATAAGACAGGAAGTTACAGAACTTGCAAAAAAAGGGTTCAAAGAAATCGTACTTACGGGTATTCATTTAAGTTCATATGGCAATAATGAAAATAAATTAATAGATGTTGTTGAAATGATTGCCGGAATTGAAGGGGTTGAAAGAATAAGATTGGGTTCTCTTGAGCCAAATATCGTGACGGAGGATTTTGCAAAAAGATTATCAAAAGTTGAGAAAATATGTCCGCATTTTCATTTGTCAATGCAGAGTGGATGTGATAATACATTAAAAAGAATGAATAGACATTATACATCTGACGAATATTTTGAAAAATGCGAACTTTTAAGAAAATATTTTGACAATCCGGCATTTACAACGGATGTAATCGTTGGATTCCCAGGTGAAACGCAGGAAGATTATGAAATCTCAAGAGAGTTTGTAAAAAAAGTAAGATTTTCAGAATTACATGTATTTAAATATTCAAAACGAGATGGCACTGTTGCTGCAAAAATGGAAAATCAGATTCCAGAGCCTGTAAAGACAGAAAGAAGCGAGGATTTGATTAAAGTTGGCGAAAATCTTACAATGGAATATAGAAGAAAATTTATAGGAAAAAAGGTAAGTGTATTGTTTGAAGAAATAATTAATGTAGCAGGAGAAAATTATTGGGTAGGTCACACAAAAGAATATATTAGGGTTATAATGAAGAGTGACAAAGACATATCAGGAGACATTAAAAACGTTTCATTAATTGGATTCGCAAATGAGTGTTTAAATTGTAAAAATATTGAAAAAAAAGGTGTGGGCAAGGAAATAATGCTTGCCACAATATAAGTTTTATATTAGTATAAAGGTACATGGAAAATGCCAAAAGGGCAAAAGGACGGGATAAGATGAGTAATTTAGGAAACACACAATACTTCAAAGTTCCACAGGAACAGAAGTTAGGCGTTGAAGAAATTTTAGAAAGAGTATATCAGGCGTTAGCAGAAAAAGGATACAATCCGGTTAACCAGATTGTAGGTTATATTATGTCCGGAGATCCTACATACATTACAAGTCATAATAATGCCAGAAGCCTTATTATGAAAGTAGAACGCGATGAATTAATTGAAGAAACAGTTAAGTATTATATCAACAACAAATTAAAATAAGCAACGGCTATACAAATGGGAGTTTCATTGAAGAAACTCTTTTTTGTAGCAAA